>JACMIU010000500.1 GCA_014380985.1 Armatimonadota bacterium
AAAGCGGCGCAAGCGCGTCGCCCGAAGACCGAATTGACCACGGAGCAGATCGCCGACTTAAAAGAGAACGGCGGCGAACTCAAGGTAGTGTTCAGCGATGCCGGATCGAGCGCACCGGAAATCAACTCCCGCGAGATTTACGCTCGCTTCGAGTGCCGCTCCTAACGTTCCCCGTTCCGCCCGCTCGAAGACGCCGACGCCCCCGAAACCAAAATGTGGGTGGAGGCGCAAAACGCCGTGACCAACGCCTATTTGTCCGGTGTTGAGCGGCGCGGCGCGATTCATGCCCGCCTGACCGCGCTGACCGATTACGAACGGGTAGGGCTTCCCGAAAAAGCCGGGACGCGGTATCTGTACACGCGCAACACGGGGCTACAAAACCAGTCGGTGCTGTATGTTGCAAACGAAGTTTGCGACAGCGTTTCCGACACGCTTGATGGTGACGGGCGCGTTCTGCTCGACCCGAATACGCTCTCGCCCGACGGAACCGTCGCCCTGAGTGGCACGGCGGTTTCCGCGAACGGGGAGTACCTCGCCTATGCTTTAGCCGAGTCCGGCTCCGACTGGAACACATGGCGCATCCGCGACGTTTCCACCGGAGCCGATTTGCCCGACGAAATCAAGTGGAGCAAGTTCGGCGGGGCGGCGTGGGCGAAAGACGGTTCCGGCTTCTACTACTCGCGCTACGACGAACCCGCGCCGGGCGAGGAACTTTCCGGCACGAACTATTACCAGAAACTTTTCTTTCACCAAATCGGCACGGCGCAGACCGCCGACACGCTCGTTTACGAACGCCCCGACCACAAAGACTGGGGCTTCTACGCGCAGGTTTCCGACGATGGCGCGTTCCTGCTAATCACGGCGACGCAAGGCACGGACGAGAAAAACCGCCTGTTTTACAAGCGGCTCGGCGTTCCCGGCGCGGAAGTGTTGCCACTGTTTCCCGACCTTGACGCTTCGTATGATTTCGTGGGCAACGACGGTGATACGTTTTACATTCGCACCAACAACGCCGCGCCGATGTACCGCCTTGTCGCGGTGGACTTGGCGAACCTCGCGCCCGCCGCGTGGCGCGAAATCGTGCCGGAATCGGAAAGCGACACTCTACGCAACGTGTCGTTGTTCGGCGATACGTTTATAGTGGCGTACCTGCGCGACGCCCGCACCGTTCTGCAAACGTTCGACATCACCGGCACGGCTCTGGGCGAAATCGCGTTGCCGGGAATCGGCTCGGCGGGCGGCTTCGGGGGCAAGCGAAACGACACCGAAACGTTCTACGCTTTCACCGGCTTCACCACGCCCTCGGTATCGTACCGCTACGATTTAACCACGGGGCAATCGTCGGTGTTCCGGTCGCCGTCGGTGGCGTTCGACCCCGCCGATTACGAGACGCGGCAGGTTTTCTACCCATCGCCGGACGGAACCCGTGTACCGATGTTTGTCACGCACAAAAAAGGCATCGCGCTGGACGGGAGCAACCCGACGTATTTGTACGGCTACGGCGGCTTCAATATCTCGCTGACGCCGTTTTTCTCTGTGAACGCGCTCACTTGGATGGAAATGGGCGGTGTGTATGCGGTGGCGAACCTACGCGGCGGCGGCGAGTACGGCGAATCGTGGCACGAAGCCGGGATGAAAACGCGCAAGCAGAACGTTTTCGACGACTTTATCGCGGCGGGCGAATATCTGGTGCGCGAAGGCTACACAAGCCCGGCAAAACTTGCTATCGCGGGCGGCTCGAACGGCGGTTTGCTGGTCGGCGCGTGTATGAATCAGCGACCGGATTTGTTCGCGGCGGCATTACCGGCGGTCGGGGTGATGGACATGATTCGCTTTCCGAAGTTTACGATTGGCTGGGCATGGCAAGCCGATTACGGCTCGCCTGACAACGCGGACGAGTTCGCCGCGCTATTCGCCTACTCGCCGCTCCACAACCTGAAAAAAGGCACATCGTACCCGGCGACGCTGGTACTAACGTCCGACCACGACGACCGCGTGGTTCCGGCGCACTCGTATAAGTACGCGGCACGATTGCAGGAGGTTCAGGCGGGGGACGCGCCGGTCTTGATTCGTATCGAGACGAAAGCCGGACACGGGGCGGGCAAGCCGATCACGAAGCAGATTGACCAAACGGCGGATATGTATGCCTTTTTGGTGCGGGTGCTGGAAATGTGAGCCGGACGGCATCGCGGTACGATAAGCGCGGGGGAACCAAGAAAATGCCAGCACGGAACCGACCCGCGCCGGGCAAACGCCGCGCCGCCGCGCCCGGAGCCGGAGCCGGATGACCTTGCGGCACGTATAGCGCGATTGCGGGCGCAAGCCCTTTAAAGAGCATGAATCCGACGTTGCCTTGTTCGCGCAGTGGAAAGCGGAAGCGGACAAAATGACGCCGGAAGAACGTGCCGCCGAAGCCCTTGCCCTCGATAAACTCATGGCAAGTCTAAACGAAAGCCGCGCTATGAGCAGGGAACGGCTGATTTACTAAATGCCGGAGTTTGCTGTCGCCAATCTTGTCGCCGTATTCATGGATACCAATGTGCTGGGAATGTTGACGCAAAAGCCCGGTGTCCGTGCCGACTCGGATGCGTGTCAAGCATGGGGAGCAGCGGTGAACGCGCAAGGCGTCTACGTTTTCGTGCCGGAGGTCGCCGACTACGAATTGCGCCGTGAGTTTCTTTTAACGGGCAACGCAGATGCTGTAACACGCCTTGACGCCTACACGCAACGCGAGCCAAATCGTTACTTGCCGATTACTACCTCGGCGATGCGGGAAGCCGCCCGGCTTCGGGCAGACCTTCGTAAAAGGGGGATACCTACCGCCGCTAAAGAAGCCCTCGATGGCGACGCGCTGATTGCGGCGCAGGTGTTCCGGTGGTGCGAGCGCGAACAGATACCCGCTTCGTTTATCGCGGTCGCCACTACGAATGTGTCCGACCTAAGCCGGTTCACCGGCAAGAGCGGGGTCGCCCTGCAAGCGGCAACGTGGCAAAACATCGTTCCATGACCGACACTTGCGTTGAAACGAAAGCCAGACACGGGGCGGGCAAGCCGGTCTGAAAATGAATCAAGGATGCTCGATGACCACGCCCACGGCAAGCACGATGGCTTCCAATTCGTCGGCGGTTATGTAGCCAACGTAATCGCTAAACCGCTCGGTTTCTACCGAGCGGTGTTGCACGGCATCCGCCGCCGATTCTCTGTTCAACCCGTTTGTCGCGGTGGGAGAAAGGGGAACCTTCAAGGAGTCTTCCCAAAACTTCTCCTACCAAGAAGTCACCGGAACAATAGTGCGTATTTCCCGACGCCTCAGCGCGTCGCTGGAAATCACCACGCACCGGCGCGATTTTTGCATTTCCTGCCCGACAATCGGTTCTAAGGCAACAAACCAAATGTCCCCGCGTTTGGGATCAATTCCCATTTTACATGTTCTCCCGCCGTCCCTTACTCTAAGCCGTCGCCACACAGTGGGTCAACACCATCTAAGGCGGTGAACGCGGTCAGTTCGCGCTCGTGCGGCATTTTCGCCAGATCGGCGCGGTACAGGGACGCGATGGCTTCGGATTCGCGCTCCAGAATGCGTCGCCGCTCCTCGCGTGGCAATCGTCTCAGCGCACGAAGGCGCGTCAACGCGGGCAGTTCGGTGCTTATCTTTTCTACAATCATATTCTGCCTTTCGTGTAAACAGTAACTCTTATCAAAACGGCAGGCAATAAAAAAGCAACCGGTGCAGGAAAACGGGATGTTTCCTATTCACGAAACTGCTTTTCGTGACACGGTTGCCGTAGTCAGCGTGGTATCCGGTGGCTTTCCACTCGTTATCCCGTGCGACTATGAGTACAGTATATCGCGTTTTGGGTACGTTTCGCCACCGAGAAGCGTTCACCGTTCCCGATAATGATGCGGCGATACCGGCGCGGTTACGGCAAATACTGACAGTAACCGAAGCCGAAATGCCACTAAAATCTTGTAACGCGCTGTACGATGTCTCTTAAATGTAGCGCAAAAAACAACAAAAAAACGGCGCGGCGGAAACGTTTGCTTCCGCCGCGCCGTTACCCTTTCAACTCGTGCGGTCTAAATCGCCTTCGAGCCCGGGCTGGCTACGGTATCGTCGTGCGGGACGCTCGCACCGTCGGGGGCGGGGGCGTTCTCTTGCTGGGTCTTGAGCCGGGCAATCGCGTAGATCATCAAGCCGTACAGCGGTTTTGCCACTACGTCGGCAATCGAGTAGCCGACTTGCTTGAATACCAGTGCGTCCGCCGCGCCGATCGGGAAAAGCGGCATCAGGTACGCAATCGGGTACACGCCCCACGAGGCGAGTAGCAGGAGCCGAATGCCGAACAGCAGACTGGCGACTTCCGGCGTTTCACGCTTCATCGCTTCGCCAACCTCCGTCCACAGCACAAAGAGGATGTAAACGAATGGGATGGTGCTGATGGTTCCCCAGATCAGGCGCGTCGGAGTGTCGGTCGCCACTTCGCCCGGATACCCGGTGACAATCATCACCACAGCGGCGATAACTAAATTGCGAACCATCCCGGCGCGTCGGTTGCCGGTGATATACAGCACCGCGATTAGTTCAATCAGCAGAAGCGGCACGGTCAGTAGCCAGTCGGCGTACCGGTAGGCTTCGTTAAACAGTTCGCCGGTCGGGGTGTAGCCGTTGGTTCCGGCGGTGTGCGTGTAAGCGGCTGTCCAACTTCCGAACATTCGCACATAGTGATAACAGGCAATTCCGACAATCAACGCGGCGACCTCGGTCACGCGCTGAAATTTATAGGCGACGGTAGCCCGCGCCATCAGAAAGAAAACAAACGCCGCGCCCATCGCGGCAATCGTGAACGACAACGAGTTATAGACGATGTCGTACTGGCCAAGCGTAAGGCTGACCACGGAAGTGTTACTGGGTTCCATCTTGGAAGGTTCCTTGTTTCTAATTCCCGCTTCTTGCGGAAAGGTCGCAAACGATTCGGTTGATAGTGTGGAAAAGCCGGGGAGGAGAGGCGACACCCGATTTGTATATCCAAAGATAGCGCAATTCCTGTCCTTTCTGTCTCGGAAACGTGCCGCCGTGGCTCCGTATTCGGCTTCCCTGTATCTTGGTGATTCAAACGCAATACAGAAATAAAAGTTCTTAATTTTTACATCTTCTAAATAACGACTTTACTTATTACCTATAGCACGAATACTCGTTCTGTTGACGGGGAACGCCGCCCTCCTCGCAAGCGTTGTACGCAGTATGTTGCCCATAACCGATGATGGTTTTTCGGCGCGCCTCCCCGCCGCGTCCGTGCCTCACTACGTCATTCTGGGCGCGGGGTGCGCGGGGCTGTCGCTGTGCTACTACTTGCTCGAAGCCGGGGTGCAAAGTTCCATCACCATCATTGACCGACGTACCGATTTCGAGGACGACCGGACATGGTGCTTCTGGGACACGCACCGAACGCCGTTCACGCCGCTTGCCGCCAACCGCTGGGAAACGGTCGCCGTCCGCCACGGCGAAACCGAATCGCGCATCTCCACGCCCGAAACGCCGTATCTGCGCCTCCGCGGGGCGGACTTTTACGCCGCCGCGCTCGCCCGTATTCGCGCCGCCTCGAACGTCGCCTTGCGCCTCGGCGTTGGCGTCACCGGCGCGTACCACGAAACCGAAACCGGCGTTTGCGTGCCGACAAGCGCGGGCGCGGTGCGCGGCACGATGCTTTTTGACGCTCTCGCTTTATCCGGGGCATCGGGAGGAACGCGCCCCGTGCCGGAACCCGGCTCCCTCGTTCAGCAGTTTTGGGGACAAACCGTTCGCACGGTCGCAGACACGTTCGACCCCGGCGCGGTGACGCTGATGGATTTTCGCCCCGCCCCCGGTGTGTCGGATGCTATCGCGTTCATGTACGTCCTACCGTTCTCGGCACGGGAAGCGTTGGTGGAGTCCACGCTTTTGCACCTGCCGGGCGCGGGGCGAATCGCGCCGGGAACGTCCCGTGCGGTGGTGCTATCACCCGCCGAGAACGCCTGCCACGGGAAACGCGCCGTCGCGGCGTATTTGCGCGACCGCTACGGCGTTCACGATTACGAGACCGGACGCGAGGAAAGCGGGTGTATTGCGATGACTACCGGGGCAATGCCGGTTCGCACGGGACGCCGGACGTTCGCGGTGGGGCTTGCCGGGGGGGCGGCAAGACCGTCAAGCGGGTATGCGTTTTTGCGGACGCAACGGCAGTGCCGCGCCCTCGCAAACGCCGTGGCATCCGGCGACTTCACGCAAGCCGAACGCCCGGTTTCGCCGCCTTTGATTGGCTTGCTCGACCGCGTGTTTTTGCGGGCGATGACGCGCCGCCCAGACGCCGTGCCGGGATACTTCACGGGGCTGTTTGCGCGTACTCGCCCCGCCTCGCTGGTGCGCCTTTTGTCGGACACGGCAAGCCCCGGCGATATAGCGTCCGTGGTGCGCTCTCTTCCCGTGGGCGATTTTCTCCGCGCCGCTCTGTCTTTGAGGAAACGTGACGCCCCGTGACGGACGCGGCGAAGAACGCCCTGCGCCCGTATTTGACATACCCGGCGTGGAGCGCAATGGTGCTGGTGCTTATCGTCTCTCTGCTACTGCCCGCGCCACTGGTGACGAAAATCGCGCCGTACCCGTTCGCGCTCTCGGTGGTGTTTCTCGGACTGCCGCACGGGGCGTGGGATCATCGGGTGCTTGCCGCCGTGCGCGGCGACGTTTTGACACTGCGGCATTTGTCGCTCGTTTGCGGGGCGTACATTGTGCCAATGCTGGCGTTCGGTGCACTGTTTTTCGCCCTTCCCGGCGCGGCGTTTATAGCGTTTATTTTGCTGTCGTGGATTCACTGGGGGCAGGGCGACGCGGCGTACATCCGCGACGCCTTTCCCGGCTACAAAGCGGTTACGGTCTGGCTCGTGTGGCTCGTGCGCGGCGGTGCGCCGATTGTGCTTCCCGTGCTACGCTTTCCCGAAACGTTCGCCCGAATCGCTCGCGGCGTGGTCGGCTTGTTTGTGCCGCAAAGCGAGATGGGGGCGAACGATTGGACGCTATCGCCGGTGGCGGCAAACGCGGGGCTGATCGTTCTCGGCGCGTTGGTGGCGGTGTACGTCCTTCTCGCCCTGCGGCGGATACGAACGCACCGCGCCGCCGTGACGCATGACGTTGGCGAAATCGCGCTTTTGTACATCGTTTTCGCGCTGAGCGACCCGCTACTTGCGGTCGGCGTCTACTTCTGCTTTTGGCACGGTTTGCGCCACATCGGGCGACTGCTCCTGCTCGACAAGGTTAGCGCGGGACTTTGTGCCGGGGGGCGCGTGTGGGCGGCGGGGGCGCGGTTCGTGGGGCAGTGTTTGCCGATTTTGCTGGCGTCGCTTCTGATACTCGCCGGGGTATATTTGTGGGCGATTCGCGCCGCACCGGGCGGCGGAAACGGCGATACCGCGCTATCGGTCTACCTCGCGCTAATCGCGTGTTTGACTTTCCCACATTTTCTGCTGGTCTGCTGGATGGACGCGGCGCGACCGGTGGTAGAAGAGAGGCACGAAACGTCGAGGCAATAAAAAAGCAACCTGCACGCACGGAGCTTCTTCCCGTGGCTCGGTTGCCGTAGTCAGCGCGGCTTTTGGAAATCTCTACATCCAATATCCTGCGCGACTATGAATACAGTATATCGCGTTTCGACCCAGTTTCGCCACTGTCATAGAATTGATAAATGTCATCTGGCACGACTTTTATGACGAATTATATCCCATTTTCTGTATTCAGACCACAGATCACGAACAGAAAAGACTATATATCGGCTAATATTTGTCTTCCAATTATTGCGTTATTTTGGCAACATTTTCGTGTCGGGCAGGATGATTGACCGCGTTTGGCGAATAGACTGACGAACGCGGGAGCGAAAGGAACAAACGTGATGCGAAGAATCTTTATCGGTGGACTTGCCGCCCTGCTGTGTGCCGCCGGATGCGGCGGCGGG
>JACMIU010000501.1 GCA_014380985.1 Armatimonadota bacterium
ATCCTCCGGTGGGGAGCCTTCGGCTTAGCAACCCTTCGGGTTCGAGATTCGCTGTGGACGACGGCTTTCTCCGTATCCGCAGGATACACAGGCGGAACGCCCCAAACCGGAGGATGGAACATCCCCGAACCGTTTGGCGGCGCGAATAGTGTACCATACGCCCCCTTCAGGCGGGAACGCAAGCCCCGTTTCCGGCGTCTTTGCTACGGGGAAGATAACGGCGTCGCCCCGGAAAGTTTTTTATGTCCACGCAAAGAGTCACGCCCGTATCCGCTTCCGATGTTGCCGCCAAACTCGATACCAATAAACCCCGCGCCGAAATCTTGGAAGGACCGCTGGCAAAAAGCGTGTTCATGCTCGCGTACCCGTCTGTCGCCACGATGCTCCTACAGACCACGAACGGATTCTTAGACCGGTTTTTCGTCGGACACTTGGAATCGGGACCGGCGGCGCAAGCGGCGGTCACGGTTTCGAGTTCGCTTTTGTTCGCGCTGATGGCGGCGGGAATGGCTATTTCCGTGGGGACAACCGCCCTTGTCGCCCGCGCTATCGGCGAGGGCGACCGCGAAAGCGCGGTGAAGGCGGCAGAGCAGTCGCTGATGCTGTCGCTGATACTGTCGGTACTGATTGCCGTGCCGATGTGGCTGTTCCGCACACAGATTTTGACCGCGTTCGGGCTCCAGCCGGAGGCGCAAGGGCTTGCGGGGAACTACCTCGGCGTCACGATTCTCGGTTTGCCGACGCTGTTTTCGATGCTTGCCATGAACGGCGCGTTTCGCGGCATGGGGGACACCGTGCGCCCCTTCTATGTCACGCTCGGCGCGAATCTTGTCCACGCATTCCTCAATTATTGTTTGATTTTCGGCAACTTTGGCTTCCCCGCACTCGGTCTGGTGGGCGGCGCGGTCGCGCTGATTTGCTCGCAAGCCGTTGCGACCGCGTTGTATGCCTTCTTTATACGCAACTCCGACCTCGGCGCGATGAACTTTTTCCCGCGTGTTGAGTGGGACTGGATCAAGCGCATCGGCAAAATCGGTCTGCCCGCGTCGGGGCAACAAATTGTGCGCGTCGGCTCCATGATGATCTTTCAAATCCTGCTTGCGCGCCTCGGCGCGGGCGACGCGGCGGTCGCCGCACTCGGCGTCGGGCTGATGGCGGAGAGCATAGCGTTCATGCCCGGCTTTGGATATTCCATCGCGGCGTCGGCGTTCGTCGGGCAGAACCTTGGGGCGAACAACCCGAAACGTGCGGCGGCGGGCGGCTGGGCGGCGACGTGGCAAGCGGTGGCGATTATGTCGCTGATGGGCGTTCTTTTCTGGATTTTCGCAGAGAACTTCGCCCGTTTCTTCGTTCCGCACCTGCCCGGCGAAACCGTGGCGCGGGCGGAATCCGTCGAGGCGACCGTCGCGCTGATTGTGTCGTACCTGCGCGTGGCGGCGTGGTCGGAGCCGTTCCTCGCGCTCGGAATGGTCATCACCGGGGCGTTGCAGGGCGCGGGCGAAACCATATCGCCCGCCTATATCACGGTCGCAACGATGCTTGTGATGCGCGTTTCGCTCTGCTATTTCGTGCTGACGGCGGGCTATGGAACCGAAGCGGCGTGGTGGGTGATGAGTGTGTCCACTATGGTTCAGGGCGTCGCTACCGCGTACCTGTTCAAACGCGGCAATTGGCAGACGAAGCGCGTATAGACGACGCGGCGGAGCCTCCCGGCTTGCCTTTTGTGCATTCGGATGACAAAAGATACCTCCCAAGGCATGTAAGATAGGACAAAAGGCACGTAAGATACTGCGTTAGGCACGTAAGATAGGATAAAAGGTTTCTAAGATACGAGTCGAGGCACGAAAGATACCGCATTAGCGAATCCGTGGGGGCACGCAGGGACGACGCACTGCTTCGTGCGGCAACCGGGGGCTACTTCACCGCCGTATTGTCGTCGAAACCGTGCGTCCGGGACACTAAATAGAGCGGACGACGCTTCACTTCGTCGTAAATGCGCCCGATATATTCGCCCAGAATCCCGATGCAGACGAGTTGGACGCCGCCGATGAACAGCGCGGCGATTAGCGTCGTCGCCTGACCTTCGAGGGCGCGGATACCGGGGGTGAGGCGTAGGATAATCACCACCACAATCGCCAAAAGACTGAGTAATGTCACCGCGAAACCCATGTACGTGGCGAGTTTGAGGGGGGCTTGCGAGAACGAAGCGATGGCATCCACCGCGAGGCGCACCATTTTTTTGAGCGGGTACTTGGTTTCGCCCGCCGCCCGCGCATCGCGCTTGTAGGGAAGCCCGATTTGCGTAAACCCGACCCACGCCGCCATGCCGCGAAGGAACCGGTGGTGTTCCCCCATCGCGTTCATCGCCGCCACAACCTTGCGATCCATCAAACGAAAGTCGCCAGTGTCGGCGGGAATCGGGACGTTGGTCAAACTCTGGAGCAGTTTATAGAACGCGCTCGCCGTCGCTTTCTTAAAGGCGGTTTCGCCCTCGCGCTCGGTGCGAACGGCGTACACCACGTCGTTGCCGCCCTTCCACAGGCGTATCATTTCGGGCAAAAGTTCGGGCGGGTCCTGCAAATCGGCGTCCATGATGACAACCGCGTCGCCGCCCGCGTAGTGCATACCGGCGGTCACGGCGATTTGATGTCCGAAGTTGCGCGACAGATTGACGAGGCGCATCCACGGGCGGGTTTGCGACAGTTCGTTGAGCAGTTGCCACGACGCATCGCGGGAACCGTCGTTGACGAAGATGGCTTCCACGGGCCCCGTACTCGCCTGTAGGTCGGCAACCACGGTGTCGAGGCGGGTCAGCAGGTGCGGCAGGACTTCCTGCTCGTCGAAAATCGGAAACACAAGGGAAAGCGTGGGCGCGGGCATATGGCTTCTATTCTACAGCAGATTCGCCATTCGTTCACCGAGGCGGATACTGTAGTTCTGCCCCCGGTCTTGCGGATAAACGTGCGCCATGTTGGCAAGAAAGACGCCCGGCAGCGGCGTCTCGTGCGGCGGCAACCGCTCCGCATAATCCGCCGTGACGACCGGCTGGGCGTGTGTCGCCGCAAAGGAGTGTACGCCGCGCACCCGCTCCGCGTCAAAGCGCGGATTAATCTTCGTCAAGAACGGCGCGAACTGCGAGAGAATATCCGTCGCGCTTTTCGACAGTAACGGATGATTTTGCGGCAGATAATTGCCGACGTAAAGCAAGTGTTGCCCACCGTAATCGCTCGCCGGAAGGAAGTTCGTGTGTTCGACAAGCGCGAGAAACGGATACCCGGCGTCGTTCACGTTCAGCCAGTAGAACGAACCGAACGACTCGGCAAACGACAACACCAAACAGTGCGCCGCGAGGTAATCCACCGCCCCGCGATACTTCACCACGTAATCGTCGGGCAGTTCCCCCGCCGCCATCGTCAGAAAAGCGTTCGTCGGCGCGGTCACAAGCACCCGGTCGAACGTCTCCGCCGCGCCGTCCTGCGTGGTCAGCGTCACACCGCCCGCCCCGGTACGCAGGTCGGCGACACTCGCACTGGTACGAATCACGCCCCCCGCCTCCGTGAAGCGTCGCGCCACCTCCGCGTACAACCGGTCAAAGCCGCCACGCAGATACCCAAGTTGTTGCGTGCGCTCGTGGAACCGGCTCCACAGCCACGACTGCGCGATTTCGCTGTACCGGTCGCCGAACTTGCCACGCAGAAGCGGCAAAAGCACCCGCTCAAACGCCGTGTCGCCCGCCTCGCGCCGCGCCCACTGCGCCGCGGTTTGCCCCGCGAAGCCCTCGTGCGAATCGGTGAACTTCAGTTTCGCGCCCATCGCCGCAAAGCGAACGCGGTCGAGAAAAGGAAGCGGCGCGAAGTTCAGCAGTGCCAGCGCGGTGTCGAAATGCGTCCCCGCGAACGGACTCCCCGCCGCAAACACGCCGTCCATCCGGTAAATCTTCCCGTCCCACAGCGTACACGTCGGCGGCGTCCCCCAAACCATCTCGCTGTCCAAACCCATCTCGGCAACGAGGCGGATAATGTCGCGGTCAGTTCGGAAAATATGGTGATAAAACTTCTCCAGCATCACCGGTTCGCCCACGGTTCCGACGTTGAACGACCCGGCAAGCCCGCCGATTTGCTCCCCCGCCTCAAAAATCGTCACCAAGTCGCCCGCTTCGGCACGGCGCAGTCCCGCCACCAAACCGAGCACGCCCCCGCCCACGATCGCCGTTTTCAACAAAGCCACGGAGGAAAGGGTAACACGGTGCGGGGCGTTGGTCAAGCGACAAGTGATACAATCAGAGACGTGAACGAAATCACCGCCCGCGCAAACGCCCTCGCGTCCGGTCGCCGCACCCTGACCGAAGCGGCGTCCGCTTTAATCCGACTGTCCGACCGATTGGACACGCCGTTCACGCTTGCCGTGGAAACGTTGCTCGCGTGTGGCGGTCGCGTCGTCGTTACCGGCATGGGCAAATCGGGGCTGATCGGGCGCAAAATCGCCGCCACACTCGCCTCCACCGGAACGCCCGCGCTGTTTTTGCATCCCGCCGAAGCGTTGCACGGCGACCTCGGCATGATTGCCGCCGGTCAGGACGTGGTTCTCGCGCTGTCGTATTCCGGCGAAACCGACGAACTACGCGCCATTTTGCCCGCCATCAAGCGTCGCGCCCGTTCGGTAATTGCCGTGACGGGTAACCGCGAATCGTCGC
>JACMIU010000502.1 GCA_014380985.1 Armatimonadota bacterium
AAAACGCTGTCCCTCGATGGACAAGTGCTGACCATGAACCCCGGCGGTCAGGTGATCATGGAGGTGGACGATTTCGGCGCGGTGTGCGGGATGGATTGGCGCACGTTCTGGCAGGACGACACCAGGGGTGCTATGCTCGCCGCGATTGAAACCGCGAAGGCGGGCGGTATGGGACGTTTTCAAGGCTTCTGCCCGACGATGAAGGGAACGCCGCGTTGGTGGGACGTGGCGGTCGCCCCGATTGTCGGTGCGGATGGCAAGGTCGAGCAACTTCTTGGCGTTTCCCGCGACATCACCGAGCAACGCGACGCCGAGCAAGCACTGCTTCAGCGCGAGCAACGCGAACAAGCCCGCCTTACCGATATTTTCAAGCGAGTGCCTGCGTTCATGGCGACGCTTCGCGGTTCCGATCACGTCTTCGAGATGGCAAACCCGTCCTACCACCAAATCGTCGGACACCGCGATATTCTTGGCAAGCCCGTTGCCGAAGCGTTGCCCGAAATCGTGGATCAAGGTTTTATCGTGCTACTCGACAACGTGTACCGAACCGGAGAACCATACATCGGCACAGATATGCCGATTATGCTTCAAGTCGCCCCCGACGCGCCCCCGACGGAACTTTTCCTTGATTTTGTGTACCAACCCCTCCACGATGAACAGGGTAAGGTATCGGGCATTCTGATACATGGAGCGGACATGACCGAGCGCAAGCGTTGGGAGCGGGAGCGCGAACGCCTTCTTGTTGCGGAACGCAATCGGGCGCGACGCGAAGAACTTCTCAACGAGATTGGCGCGGTGGTGCGCGATTCGCTCGAACCGGAAGTGATTCTGCAAGGCGCGGTGTCGGCATTGGGGAGGGGCATGGGCGCGGACAGATGCTACTTTGCCCGCTACGATATTGCCGACGACGCGGCGCGGGTCGCCCCCGAATGGATGCGCGAAAACGCGGATTTGGAACCGCTCGCCGGGCGTGATTTCGCGCTATCCGGCTACCGAATTACCCGTGACGCGGCGTACAGAGCGGGCAACACGAGCGTCGTGGAGGACGTTCTTGCTTTCCCGTCCGAGGACGCCGATCCGCTCCTTGCGCAGGGAATCCGCGCCTTGATTCGCGTTCCTACAGCGGTCGGTGAACAGGGAACCGTTATCGGAGTCGCTATGGCGCACGAACCGCGCACATGGACGCCGGACGAGGTGCGACTGGTGGAAAACGTAGCGGCACTGGTTCGCGCCGCGCTCGAATCGGCGCAGGCGCAGGTGCGCGAGCGAAACATCGCCCAGCAACTGCAGGACGCACTACTGCCGCCCGCGTTACCAAAAGTTGCCGGTCTTGACCTTGCTTCCTTTTATCGCCCCGCCCTCGACGAGGCGAGCATTGGCGGCGACTTTTTCGACGTGTTCGCCGTGCAAAAGGGATGCACCGCGCTTGTTGTCGCCGACCTGTCGGGCAAGGGGCTTGCCGCCGCGAGCCAAGTCGCCGTCGTCCGCAATATGTTGCGCTACGCTTTGTATACCGGTGCGACTATCGCCGAGGCATTGGCGACGCTCAATCACACGCTGGTCGAGAACGAACTGATTACCGGATTCGCCACGTTGTTCGCCGGTTTGTATAACCAAACAGAGCAAACGCTCACCTACGCCAACTGCGGGCAAGAAGCCGGTCTGGTGCGCCGGGCGACAACGGGCGAAGTGGAGCGTTTGGATCCTACCGCCCCCATCTTAGGCGGTTTCGATGCGGGTGGTTTCACTCAAAAAACCGTCCAACTGCAAACTGGTGACGTGATCGCGCTGTTCACCGACGGGCTGACCGAGGTCGGGGCAACGCGCAAAACGTTTCTGGAAGTCGAAGGCGTGATGGAAATCCTGCGCGATTGCGGTAAGAGTTCGCGTAACCCGCAAGAGGTAGTGGATGACCTGATGGCGGGCGTAGACGAGTTCGGGCGCGGTGGAACCCGCGATGATATTGCGTTACTCGTCGGTGTGGTCGGCGCGGCGGAAGCATCCGGCGAATCATCCTAACCGTGATTGGCAATACGGCCAAGCAATTCTTCCAGCAAGTGTCTTTCGCCCCCGGTCAGCACCGTGGTTTGGTCGAGGGAAGCCCGCAATGTCGCGGCGGCTCCGCGAGGCGTCGTGTCCGCGTGTGCGGTTCCCTCACCGGTAATCGCGGCTATCGCCGCCTCGCGGGCGGTTTCGGACAGTCCGGCGTCACGCCGCGCTTCCGGTTGGCTCAG
>JACMIU010000503.1 GCA_014380985.1 Armatimonadota bacterium
GACTGTTCGGATGAGGAACTCATTTCCTCTGATAGATAGTGTATCATAAACACATAAATAGTGCAAGGCGGGCGCGATGTCTTATGTGGTCGGCGAGTGCATCCGTTTGGTACAGTGGCGTAAGGAGAAGCCAATAATTATAGCCATTTGGTCTGTGCCATCGACCTTTTGCATGAAGCCATAAGACAAATGGTTAGCAACAAAAACTATCTGGTTAGCGGCTGTAACTATATAGTTCCCCGGCGCGTCTACAGGGTGGGGCGCATCAACTATACCAACCGTGCGCCCCGCTAAGGAGTTTATCTCATGCCGGATAACGATTACATCCCCAACGCCGACGCCGAAGCGCAAGCGTGGGCGAACAACTTTCTGACCGTGGCGAACGCGAACCTGCCCGCGGGCGGTCTGGTGGCGGGCGATACCGCGCCGATTGCCGCCGCAAAGTCCGCGTTCGACGCCGTACTGTCCGACGTTGCCGCGAAAAAGTCCGCTTACGAAGCCGCCATCGCTAACAAAAACATCCGCCGCAAGTCGCTCGATTCTCTCATCGCTTAATCGTCCCCGAACGCGAAACGGCAAGCGCACCCGTTTGGTATAATGGCGGGAAGAGAAACCGATGACCTTATCTATCACCGTGCCGGATACGATTGCGACGTGTCTTGCCCAAATGCCGCAAGCCGAGCGCGATTTGCTTGTCACCGAACTGCTCACCAAAGCGTGGGACGCCGAAGATGACCTGCGCGAGCGGGGCGGCGGATCCACCACGCTGTTCGGCGCGTTCACCGGGATTAGTGTTTACCCGATTAATCGGCAAGAAACTTACGAAGCGTGACAGAAAATACGAACCGCGAGGTGTCCTACGACGAAATCGAAACCGTGCTAAAAGCGGGAGCGTTCCCCCACACGGAAACCGAATGGTTACACGTGCCAGTGAGCCGATTGCCGCACGATGCACAAGATAGGCTTGTCGCTGTTTGCGAGAGATTACTGGAAAGCCGCGAGTACGGCATGGTAGACGACAACCGAATATCCGTCGTCAAGTTGCTGGTTGCGCTTCTGCCCAAGTCGCATGGCTTGATACGGCGATGGATGTTTTCGCCCGGTGATATTTACCCCCGCGAGGTGCAGTTCACGCTGTGTTGCTTTCTAAGCGACGTTCTCCGATTCACGCCACGTGATGAAAACGTGGTGGTGACGATTCTGAATCTTTCGGAAGAATACCTTGACACGGTTACGACCGACGAAGCGCATAATGCTTTTATGGCTGCCGATATGCTGGGCGACCACTGGGAGGGTGACGCGGGCATCAAAGCATTGCGCCGAATTGCCGAGCAGTCGGAAAACCCCATCGGGCGCGAGGCGGCGACGAACGCATTGAAAGAAGCGGCGCGAATCGCGCCTTAGCCCGTCATCCCTAATTCTTCCATCATGGTCGGCAGAAACGCCGTGGAAACGTCGTTGCCCCGGTAGCGCGGGTCGTCCAAAATAGTTTTCAAAAACGCAATATTGGTCGGGATGCCTTCAATCAAAAACTCGTCCAAGCACCGGCGCATTCGCGCTATCGCTTCGGCGCGGGTTTCCGCCCACACAATCACTTTAGCGAGGTTGCTGTCGTAGAACGGGGGCATCAGGTAGTTCGAGTAGATTTGCGTGTCCACCCGCACGCCCAAACCACCGGGAACGCGCACGTTCGTGAGGCGTCCCGCACCGGGCGCGAAGCCGCGTGACGGGTCTTGTGCGGTAACGCGGCATTCGATACTGTGACCGTGCCAGCGAATATCTTCCTGCGTAAAGGGGAGCGTTTCGCCCGCCGCGATCTTGATTTGCGCTTGTACCAAGTCAATTCCTGTGACCGCTTCTGTGACCGGGTGTTCAACCTGAATCCGCGTGTTCATCTCCATGAAATAAAACTCGCCGCTTGGTGTCCAGATAAACTCCACGGTTCCGGCGTTCGCGTAGCCGACTGCTTGCGCCGCCTTGACCGCCGCCGCGCCAATCGCAAGGCGTTGTTCGTGCGAAAGCGTCGCCGACGGGGCTTCCTCGACCACCTTCTGATGGCGCACGGTTTGCACCGAGCATTCACGTTCGCCCAAATGGACGCAATGACCGTGTTCGTCGGCTAAAATCTGCACCTCGATATGGCGCATGGACGTTATGTATTTTTCGATGTACACGTCGGCGTTGCCGAACGCCGCCGCCGCCTCCGATTGCGACACTTTCAACGCGGCAATCAATTCATCTTCCGAAAAAACGACGCGAATCCCGCGCCCGCCGCCGCCCGCCGTCGCCTTTAGAATCACCGGGTAGCTGATGCCCGCCGCTACCTTGATGGCTTCGGCTTCGGACGCGATAATGCCCTCCGACCCCGGCACGGTCGGCACTCCGGCGCGTTTCGCGGTTTCGCGGGCGGTCGCCTTGTCGCCCATCGCCTCAATCGCCGACACGGGCGGCCCGATGAATTTGATGCCCGCCGACGCGCACACTTCGGCGAAAGACGCCGTTTCCGACAGAAAGCCGTAGCCGGGGTGAATCGCCTCCGCGCCGGTAATCAGCGCGGCGGAAACGATATTCGGCACGTTCAGATAGGAATCTTTGCCCGCGCCGGGCCCGACACAAACCGATTCGTCGGCGAGCATCACCGGAAGTGAATCGGCGTCGGCTTGCGAATACACCTGCACCGTGGCGATACCGAGTTCCTTGCAAGCGCGAATAATACGAACCGCGATTTCGCCCCGATTGGCGACCAAGATTTTGCGAAAACTCACTCGTCGCCCCCCGCGTCCACCGGCGCTTGCGGAATGTTCGGAAGCGACACGCCGCCGGGCCCAACGTTTTGGCGCGGTGGTGCGCCGATAGGTGCGGTAGCCGCACCGGGAGCCGCCACTTGTGCCGCCGCCCCAACCGTCCCCGTTTGCGGATTGTAGGCGAGGGGTTGCTTCGTCACTTGGTCGAGCAACATTTCGTCGGTGACGCCATACGGCTTTAGTGCTTGAAGCGTCGGCGGAAGCGTGTCATCGTTGTCTTGCTTATACATCATGATCGCTTGGGCGATTTGCGCCGTGTACTCCGCACCCGCCGTGGTTTTCGCCCTGCCGATGGGGGTCTTACGTTGTTCTTCCGGTGTTTTGCCCGCCCCGGTCAGGCGCGGTATCAGAATCAGTGCCAGCACCGCGATAATCACGATCACGATCAGCGTTTCAATCAGTCCAAACGCACGGCGTTTTTTAAGCATCTTCTGTTTCCTTTGTTGCGTCCGGCGCGATCTCAAACAACGGTTGACCGTACTCCACCGGCTCGCCGTCCTGCACAAACATTCTTGTAATCTCGCCAGCAACCGGCGCGGGAACATCGCTGGAAAGCCGCATGACTTCCACCGCGCCGAGCGATTGCCCCTGCGAAACTATCGAACCGACCGTGATAACGATCTTCGCCGACGCCCGGAACACGCCGACCAGCGACGACTCGATTAGTGTGCCGGTGGCGACAAACGCCGGTTCTGTGGCTATGTCGCCCGTGAGCGGAAGGGGAACTGCCACTGGTTTTGGCGCGGGGCGCGGTTTCGCACTTGCCGGGGACGGGTTGCGACGTAGCCGGAGCGTACCGGTGTCTGGTGAGCGGATTTCGAGTTCCGCAAGTCGCGGGGAACCGGCGAACGCTTCCGCGAACGCTTCAATAGTTTGGTGATTCATTAAATCTTTATCTTAAAAACGCACCACTCCAAAAATTGGAGCGATTTCGACACAATCATAATCGTACCCGCACCGATAAACAGCCAAGCTACCATCGCCGACGATTTGCCGATTTCCACGGTTTTGTCTCCGGGAAGAAACGAGAACCGGTTGATTAGTGTTTCGATTCCCGTAACAACGGCGGTCGCGTTTGTTTGAAACTGCAACGCGAAAAAGCCACACAAAAGCAGGGTTCCGATAATCGTCATCGGGAGCAACAGCCCGTATTTTTCGCGCTGATGTTCGTTGTAAATCACGCAGTTGCGGCAACGTTCG
The DNA here is from genome assembly GCA_014380985.1 of Armatimonadota bacterium. GTDB lineage: Bacteria > Armatimonadota > Armatimonadia > Armatimonadales > Armatimonadaceae > JACMIU01. Next base: position 4,005 of record JACMIU010000503.1, read on the forward strand.
CGCTTCTGCCCCGGCGAAAGTTCGACTTTGCGCGGGGGCAGTGCCGCCGCGCCGCGCCCCGGTGAACCCAAATCGCCGCCGAGTGCGCCAAATCCGCGTGTCGCCATGCCGGAAGTGCCGCTCGCACCGAGTTCCTGAAAGCCCGCCGCGACGGGATCGGGCGCGTCGTTCATCGGGTTTGCGGCGGGCGCGGCTTCCTTGAAGCGCGAACCCGCCATCGGAAGCGTCGGACCCGTCACCTTCGCAATCGCCTTCGAGACAATATCTTCCTCGCAGTAGCAACCGACCTTGTTTGTCCAGCAGGCTTGCCGTTTCAAAAACACCGGGCAGTGCGGGCGAATGAAGTCGCGGCAAAACGGGCCCTCCCAGCATTTACCGAGAATCGAGGTGCGTGGGGGACGTTCGGTGTTTTCCGGCTTCGCGCCCGCGCCAAAAGTCATCGAGTCGGGCGTGACAACGGGGCGTTCGCGGATCACTTTCACGATGCGTTGCAGAACGTCGTACCCAATCAGCAAACCGCCGACCGCCGCCGGAAGTAGCACCCCGGCGAGAAACGCTTTGTAAACCGCCGTGAGCGCAACCGATTTTGTCACCGCGAACGCTTCGCCGCCGAATTGCTGAAACCCGGCGGGAATCGCCAAACCGATAACCAATGCCCCCGCGACCAGAAGGTAGCCCAGCACTTCCTCGCCAAAGTTGACAATCGCCACCAGAATCGCGCCGATGCCGAACCCGTAGGTAATCAGCATTTGCGCGAGACCGATGTTTTGCAGAGCGAGGGCTTGCGTGTTTTTCGAGAACGACGCGAACTCGGCGTACTGCCCGAACACCAATGATGCCAGTAGCCAAAGCGTGCCGATGCCCCCGGCGGCAAGCGCGATAGTGGAGGCAAGTTGGAGAAAACCAAAAACGGGTCCACCGAGAACCGACGCCACGGTAGGGCGTTCGGGAGAGGTATCGTTGATGCTCATGTAATCTCTTTCGTGTAATGACGAACAACAACCCGACGCGAAAGGTAGGCGCGACTAACCGTGC
>JACMIU010000050.1 GCA_014380985.1 Armatimonadota bacterium
GACCGGGGCGTCGTTCCAATACGCCGTGTGCGCGGTCGCAGTTTCTACCAGCACGTCGTCCGTTTCGATGCGGAGCGTTTTGCCGCCGGGAAGTTGAAGCGAAACCCCCGCGAACAAGGGCGCGTTTAGCACGTACTCGCCGGAGCCGGGGCAAAGCGGGAACAGTCCGATTGCCGCCAGAATGTACCACGCTGCCATCTCGCCGTTGTCCTCGTCGCCGGGGAACGTATCCGGCGTGTAGTATTCGGTCAAAACGCGGCGCACCAGTCGGTTCGTGATGTCGCTACGCCCCACTGCCGCCGCCATGTGAAGCGTGGCATGAACCGGCTGGTTCGAGTGCGCGTACTGCCCGAAGTTAGCCGTCGCCATTTCGGTCATTTCGTGAATCGTCTGCCCATAGGAGCCGACGCGGTACACGGGAGGCGTTTCGAGCAAATCGGCAACCGCCTCGGCGAGGGCGTCTGCTCCACCGAATAGCGCGGCGAGACCGTGCGGATCGTGCGGCACGGAAAAGCGGAACTGATAGGCACTGCCCTCGACAAACGCCCCGCCCCACACAAACGGGTCGAACGGCGTTTGCCACGAGCCATCGGTATTGCGGGCGCGAAAGAACCGCGTTTCGGCGTCAAAGACATTGCGCCAGCGTTCGCTCTGCGCCATAAACCTGTCGTGTAAGTCGCCGCGCCCCACGACACGCGCCACCTGCGCCACGCAGTAATCGTCGTAAGCGTAATCGAGGGTGCGCGACGTGGCTTTGCTGATCCGGTCGCACGGCACGTAGCCGAGTGCGTCGTATTCGGCAAGCGCGGCGCGTCCATAGCCGGCGTCGTCCGGCACGGTAGAGGTCGCGCCCTTTACCACTGCTTCTAACGCGGTTTCGTAGTCGAAACCTGTGATGCCCTTCGCCACGGCGTCGGCGATAACCGCCTGCGAATGCGTTCCAATCATCACCGACCGATGCCCCGGCGACGACCATTCCGGCAAAAAGCCCGATTCGCGGTATGCCTGTAGCCAGCCATCAATAATCCCGCCGAGAATGTCGGGGTACGCCAGCGACAGCAGGGGATACACCGTGCGGAACGTATCCCAAAACCCGTTGTCGCCGTACAGAACGCCGGGCAATACCGCGCCGGTGTACGGGCTAAAGTGAAACGGCTCGCCGTGGGCGTCGGGTTCATGAAGCACGCGGGGGAACAACAACGCCCGGTACAGACACGAATAGAAAATACGTCGCTCGGCGTCGGTCGCGCCGGTGAGGGTGAACCGCTCCAGCAAAGCGTTCCACGCGCCCCCGGTCGCGGTCGCTACTTCCTCCGGCGTTACTGTGCCGACCTCCCGTGTCAGGTTCAGAACTGCTTGCTTCGCGCCGATAAACGACGTGCCGATTCGCGCCGTGAACGCTTGCGTCTCCGGCGCGAACTCGATGAGCGTTAGCGCGTGACCGTCGCCCGTGACCGCTTCGGATACGCCGACAACCGGCGCGTCGAAATCCAGCACAAAATAATGCGCCCAGTTTTCCGTGACCCCGCCGCTGTTTTTTCGCGTGAACCCCGTGACACGGTTCGTAGACTTGTCCCAAGCGAGCGGTTCGGGATTGTCGAACCGCTCCACGATTAAACGACAGGGCGTGTCGGTATCACGCCGCATCGCGGAAAGCACCGCACCCCGCATCGTTGGCGCGAACCGGATTTGCCAGCCGTCCTTGAGCAGATCGGCGCAAAAGTAATCGGGACGGTGATGGCGCGAAACGTAGGCGGACGACCGACGCCACGCCTCCGGCGCGGGGTCGCCGGACTGCGGCATCAGCACGAACTGCCCGTAGTCGCTCATCCACGGCGACGGTTGGTGCGTTGCCCGTATCCCGCTAAAAACGCGGTCGCCGGGCGAGAAAAACCACCGGTCGTTGCCGTCGCCGGTTTGCGGCGTCCAGTGTGTCATTCCGTGCGGGGCGGAGATAAGCGGCAACGTGTTTCCGGTGGAAAAGGAGGGGCGCGAATCCGTTCCGCAAAGCACGTTCACGGACGCTATCGCGCCGCCTATCGGTTCGTAGGTATCTGTTTGGGGCATAACGCATTGTTCGCCGTCCGCGACGCGAAGCCCTTCCGAACCGTGCGCCGGGAAAATAATCGGCACGAACCCTTGACATTGTGTGAATCGTGGACACATAATATAATAATCGCTTTGCGAAAAGAAGTGAACGCATTCACAAAACCGGGTATGATGATAGTGGAACACACGAAAGGTTCTCGCAACGCCGCGCCGGTTTTGTGTGTCGAAGAAAGTACGAACATGATAGATTACGACAACGCGACCGACCGACC
>JACMIU010000504.1 GCA_014380985.1 Armatimonadota bacterium
ACGACTCGAACGGAGGTTTAGTGTCGTGGCCGTCACTGATTCAGCCGTACATCAAAAATGTGGAAGTTTTCGTTTGTCCCAGTGCGGATGAAACGCCTGCCCCTGCGGATCCAACGCAAGTTGTTCCCTCGACCCGTCGCTATGTTGGCATTACGCTCGGTGATGGCGGCGAGGGTAACGGGTTGGACGGCTTGCCCAATACCAAAGTGCCGCGCCTTTCGTACTCGCGTAATCTGATTCCTTCCATTAACGGCAATGCGTGGACAGGGATGTTGTCAGGGCGTCCAACGAACCAAGGGAAAACCTACCCGAACTTCGTCAGTGTTGACCCGAACAGCGCGAATAATCGCAAGTGTGGTTTTGCCGGGTTAGGCCTGCTCACCGCACCGGGCGCGACTCCGACATCCGTCACCGGCACAACGACTTCGATTGCGTTGGGAGAAGTCGCCGACCTATCGGGAACCATTCATATCGTAGACGGTATGGCGGGCGGTCCCCCCACCGCCGCTAACAACTTTGGCGGCTCGATGCGTGGTCTTCAGCAAGACATTCGCACCGATATGTTCAACGATTCTACTCCGTCAAAGGTCAACGCCCGGCACAACGGCGGCTTTGTCGCTCTGTACGGCGATGGACATAGCGGCTGGAAGAAATGGGGCAGTTCCACGCCCTGCCAGTGGACGATTCAAGACGACATTTGTAACTAACATCGCCTCCAAACCCGCGCCCGGCATCCTCCTGCCGAGCGCGGTTTCGTTTTCTCCGCCTTTTGCAGGTATCATCACGGCATGTAAATACTGGTCACAGGCGGAAGCGGGGGCGTCGGCTCCTACACGGTGCGCGAGTTAGCAGGGGCGGGGCATGAAGTCACGAATGTGGACAATCAGCGTCCGAAACAATCGCTCCCCGGCAATTTTATTCGTGTGGCACTAAGCGATTTAGGCGCGGTCTACGACGCCGTATTTCAGGTGCGCCCCGACGTGGTGTGCCATATCGCCGCCAACCCCGCGCCTTCCGGCGACGCCCGCGCCGACGTCTTCACCAACAACGTGCTGAGTTCGTACCACGTCTTTCAAGCGGCGGGCGACGCGGGCGCGAAGCGTTTTGTCTACGCGAGTTCCGAGATGGCGACCGGCTGGATTACCACCGAGGAACTGCCGACCCGGTTCCCGTTCGATGAGACCGAGCGCGTGCCGTCCCCGAACGCCTACGCCCTGAGCAAGTTTATCGGCGAGGTGTTGGCGGACGGTATGACCCTGCGCTACCCCGATATGCCGATAGTGAGTTTGCGTATCAACAACGTGATAGCCCCCGAAAACTACCACTGGTTACAAGACCGGCGCGACGATTACCCGAACGGCGGCTCGTTCAACTTTTGGAGTTATATTGACGTGCGCGACGTAGCGACGGCGTTTCGGGCGGCGGCGGAAGGCGACACTACCGGGCATGAGGTGTTCCTAATCGCGGCGGGCGATACGTGCCTTCACGTTCCCCTCGCCGACGCCCTGACCGCCCGCTACGGCGAAAACGCGGCGGCGCGAATCGTGCCGGGGCATGACCCGTTCGGTAGTGCGTTCGACTGCGGCAAAATCAAGCAAATCCTCGGTTGGACGCCGCAACACTCATGGCGCACGGAGGAAACCCCGGCGTGAGTGTCGCCGTGATTATCCCCGCCCGGCTTGCCGCGACCCGCTTGCCGGATAAACCGCTGGCATTGATCGCCGGACGCCCGATGATTCAGCACGTCGCCGAACGCGCCGCGAGGGCGCGAAGCGTTTTCCGCGTCCTAATCGCAACGCCCGACGCGGCGATTTTCGACGCCGTTACCGCGTTCGGGGGCGCGGCGGTGATGACCTCTGACGCGCACCGGTCGGGAACAGATCGCGTCGCCGAAGCCGCGTCGCATTTGCCCGCGGAGTTTGACATTATCGTCAATGTGCAGGGCGACGAGCCGCTGGTTGACCCGACGACGATTGACGCGGCGGTCGCCGCCCTCCGAGAAGGCGACGCGGTGATGGCAACGGTTTCCTGCCCGCTTCCCGATGGGCGCGAGTCCGACCCGAACGTCGTGAAAGTCGTCTGCGACAAAAACGGCTACGCCATGTATTTTTCGCGGTCGCCGCTCCCGTTTCGCCGCGACACCACCGCCCCGTATGCGCCGCGTCAACACGTCGGCTTGTACGCCTACCGGCGCGATTTTTTAGCACGGTTTCCGCAAATGGAACCAACGCCGCTGGAACTGTCCGAATCGCTCGAACAACTGCGCGTCCTCGAAAACGGCTACCGGATTCGCGTGGTGGAAACGGCTACCGCGCCGGAATCGGTGGACACGCCGGACGATTTGGCGCGGGTGCGGGTGTTGTTTAGCACCGCCATTGGAAGAGACTCATGACGGATCGTTTCACGCTCACGCACTCCGCGACCGACGCCGACTTGGACGCTATGCACGGCTACCTTTCCACGCAAACCTACTGGGCGAAGGGGGTTCCGCGTGACATCGTGGAACGCTCGGTGCAAAACTCGCTCGCGTTTTTGTGGCACGTGGCGGATACTGGAACGCTTGCCGCGTTCGCCCGCGTCGTTACCGACAAAGCCACGTTCGCGTATCTCGCCGACGTGTTCGTTGTGCCGGAATACCGGGGGCAA
>JACMIU010000505.1 GCA_014380985.1 Armatimonadota bacterium
AAGTTGTTTAGAGTCACTGAGACATCAGCAAATGGGGTGGGTTGAATATTTTGCTGTATTTCCAATCCTTTTTTGTATAGTTTTTCGGCTTGGGGATACTCAGATTTTATTTTACAGATGAGTGCTAAGTTGGTTATGCACGATGCCATGATGCAATTTGGAACCGCTAAGACCTCCTCGAAAATCACCAACGATTTTCTACAAAAAATTTCTGCCTGCACGTATTGTCCTTGCTCACGAAAGTAGTGTGCTAAGTTACTTAACAGTAGACCTGTGTCTCCTGTACGAAGCCCCTTGACATCGGAATATTCGTACATCTGCAAAGCACATGATAGCAATCGATGACAGGTCAACCATCTATCAAAGGTTGGAGCAGGAAACGCTTGATTGACAACTCGTATTGCTGTGTTTTTTTGCTGTAATTGCGCCTCGTAGTCTTCCTCGCACCGGATCACGGCTTGTACTAGACGATGTATACTATAACTAAACGTGTCGCGGTCTGGTACCACCAAAGAATACCGGGTCAGTGGTTCCAGCAAGTCGTTGTAACGTTCCATTGCCTCGTCATTATTCGTAACACCTATAAAGAAACTCGTCAACTTAGGGATAAAGCCTTGCGCGGCGGCATATACTATCTCAACGGGTATATCGTCGGGCGTGAGGTACGCGCTTAGTGTCAGCAGGGCGACCGACGCGGGACAAACGCGCTCGACCTCTTCTATACTAATTTGCCACGTTGTTGCTACAGTCTTTTCGTAATCCCCGGTTTCCGGTGTCGCCTTTTCCACCTGCGCGACCGACCGTTTGCGGTACAGATTCAAGTAGTTGCGAAACGTTCGCCCCGGTTGCGCGATATACGCCGCCGCCTGCTCCAACGCTAACGCCAGATAGCCAAGATCGTGCGCCAGTTCCCGTGCCGCGTCGGCTTCATCGGTAGTGAGTGTCTCGCCCTTCCCTCGCACCCGCTCTGTCAAAAATGTTACGGCTTCGTCCTTATCCATGACGCTCAGTGTCATAACTTGGTTTGCCGGAATGTTGAGCGAACCGTGCAACGTTTGGGCGCGAGTAGTTATTAACACGTGCCCCTTAGGCGTACCGGGTAGAAACCGTTTCAATTGCCTCGGCGTGAGGTTGTCGCCAAAGTCAGCGTTGTCCAGAATCAGCAGATAGCGCGGCGTGGTTTCCAGCCAGCGTTTCACCGCGTTCGTAAAGTCGTCGTCCTTTGCGTCGGCAGGAATCGGTAACATGAGTTCCTCCGCGATAGCCCGGAAACCCGCCGACAGCGACGCCGGGGAATCCGCTGAACAAAACAACCGGTGATCGTACTTGTCAACGTACTTGTGCGCGTACTCTACCGCGAGTGCCGTTTTCCCGATGCCACCGAGTCCCGACACCGCCTGTGTCACCGCCGCCGTTCCGCCGTTGTTCAAGGCGTTGTGTAGTGCCGCCAACTCGTCGCCGCGCCCGGTGAAGAACGCATTTCGCACGGGCAGGGATCTACTCTGCCTCTTTGGATTCCCTATGCTCAAAGAGGCTACCGAGGGTTTACTAAGAAGTCATATTCCTCACAGATATTGGCTAAAAGAGTTGCTGTTGTGCCACGCCGCTTTGCTTTGTCAATCATTTCAACAACTGCATTTGGTTTGGGGTATGTTGGAATTATGTCATCCATCTTTTCCTCGAATGTGTCAAACCACAAGACAGCAACTTCGTTTCTGTCGAGGCGTTGCGCTATAAGTCGGCGCAGTTTACCTTCGGTGATACTTCCTAATTTGTCTATACAGTTTCCGCCCCCGTCAAATCTGGCGATTGGGTCAACTCGCGTAACCTCTTGAGATAATGCACCTAACAAGCGTTGTAGACCGGCGTTATAATCAGTACGGAAATCAGCGTAAACGCGGTCAAGAAGAATTGGCGGAATAGGCGAATCATCTATACGAATGGGCAGAATAACAACGCCTTTGTTTGCCAATTGATTCATAAGCGACGTCGCAACTTCTTGTTGCACCCAATTTGACTGTGCCGAATTAGCCGAAAGAACGACTACAACGTAATCTGTGTCGCGCAGGGCATCATTAACACCACGAACGATGGAATCGCCGGGTTGAAGTTCCTGCTCGTCGAACCAGACATTAAGGTTTGCGTTTTGTAGGTCGGCGACAAGCCTGCGAACGAACGGCTTATCAACACTACTGTGGCTCAGGAAAACACGAGGGCTATTAGTAACGGGTTGGGCAGATGGCGGCATGGTGAACAGATACTCCTTGGAATCATAGCGTAGGGATTTGCGCTTGCTACCAGTATATCTTAAATCGCGCCGTTGGTGTATGTGCGACGCTGTATCCTACCGAAATCAATGCGGTTGGACAGAGTGCGACCGTCTCGCCGCGCCACATTCGGTTCATCGGCGCGAAGCGTGTTACAATGCGCGTATGAATACCGTGTCTGTCCCTGTGAATGAGCCGCGCCTCCTCGAAACCTTTCTTGCTCTGCTTCGCTTCAACACGCCGTCGCGCCACGAAAAACCGGCGACCGACTTTTGCGCCGACTACCTGCGAAATCTCGGCTTCACCATCACCTTCGACGACGCGGGCGAAAAGGTCGGCGGCAACGCTTCCAACCTGTTCGCGTTCAAGGCGGGAACCGTGGTCGGTGCGCCGCCGATTTTTTTCTCGTCGCACCTTGACACGGTGGAAGCCACGCCGAACATCGAAATCAGTGTCATTGACGGCGTGGTGCGCTCCGTTTCCGACACGATTTTGGGCGCGGACGACACTTCCGGCGTCGCCCCTATCTTAGAAGCGATGACCTTCCTTGCCGAATCGGGCGAAGCGCACGGCGATATTCAGGTCATCCTGACGATTTGCGAGGAGATCGGGCTTGTCGGTGCGAAGCAGATTGACCCGGCGAACATCAAGGCGCGGTACGGCTTTGTTTTGGACGGCGGGCCGCCGATGGGCGGCGTGACGATCACCGCGCCGAGTCAGAACAATCTGCGCGTTCGCGTTGTCGGCAAGCCAAGCCATGCCGGAGGCTCGCCCGAACTCGGTATCAACGCCATTGCCGCCGCCGCCTCCGCGATTCACTTTATTAAGCAGGGCAGGATTGACCCCGAAACCACAGCGAATATCGGCACGATTCAGGGCGGCACGGCGCGAAACATTGTTCCGGCGGAAGCGTTCATCGTCGCCGAGGCACGCTCCCGCGACAACGAAAAGTTAGCGAAACAAACCGCGCACATGGTCGAAATCTTCGAGCGAGAGGCGACGGCAATCGGTGCGCGAGCCGAAATCGAGGTCGAAGAAGGTTACCGCACGTACCGCCTGAACGCGGACGACCCGGTGATAGGCATCGCGCAAACGGCGGCAAAAACGTGCGGGTATCCGTTTGCCCTCCGCGAATCGGGCGGCGGCTCCGACGCGAACATTTTCAACGCGCTGGGGGTTCCGACGTGCGTCCTCGCTTGCGGAATGCAAGCGATTCATACGCACGATGAGTTTTGCGAAGTCGCCGATTTGGTGAAATCGGCGGCGTGGGTGGTGGAAATCGTGCGCGTCGCCCGTCGGTTTTCGTCATAAAAGCGTTTTGGCGGGCAGGAAAACCACCGACCGACGGCGAATACTATGCGCGTTCTACTTTTGCGAACTATCCAACTACTTATACCGGGGAAACGACGCAATGAAGCAGTCGCCTTCTTTGCAAGACCGGATTCAAGATAAAAGGAACCGATTCATGGGGCAGGCGTTTTTACTGTTATCGCCGTCGGTATAAAATGATAGATAAGGTAGGTGGATTGTTTTCGTGCTTAATCAAATTAATAACCGTTGCGCTACGAGCGAACAGCGCGGCGACACAACAAAACAGTACGATACATTCATGATGCAACGATCCTTAGAAGACGAATGGCGGCGGTTCAAGCGTAACGGCGACAATAAAGCCCGCGCCGCGATTATTGACAATTACGCCTATCTGGTTAAAATTACCGCCGGGCGTGTCGTCACCAATTTGCCTCCCAATCTGGAACGCGAAGATTTACACACCGCTGGTTCGATGGGGCTTATCAAAGCCGTGGATCAGTTCGACACCAACCGTCAGGTCAAGTTTGAAACGTATGCCATCGCCTTGATTCGCGGGGCAATTTTAGAATCCTTGCGCGAAGAAGATTGGGTTCCGCGTTCGGTACGCGAAAAAGCGCGAATGCTGGAGCGGGCGTTTCAGGAATTGGAAGGGCGTACCGGGCTTGCGCCGACCGAATCGGAAGTCGCGTCCCATCTGGAAATGACCCCCGAAGAACTTTCCAAAATCGTCGCCGATACGTCTCGCGGCTCCGTGGTATCGCTCGATGACTTGATTCTCAGCGGCGACGGTGTGGAGCGGTTGCATCTTTCGGACGTGGTTCCCGACAACAATGCCAGCCCCGTGAGCGAAGCCGAGTCGCGGGAAAAGGTGCGCCAACTCACCGCTTCCATCGGGCGTTTGCCGGAACGCGAGCATCTGGTAATCTCCCTCTACTACTACGAAGGCTTGACGTTCAAGGAAATCGGCAAGGTTTTAACCGTGTCCGAATCACGGGTATACCAACTGCATACGCAAGCGGTTTTACGTCTGCGCGGCTATTTGGGACGCGACCACGATTTATTCAAAGCGTAAATCATCGGAAAATCGTGCGATGGCACACTTCTTGCGATTGTCTTAAACGATTATTGTAGCGTCAAGACACCGGGATATGCAGGGGCGGCGTCTCTTGCCGCGCTTCTTGCGAAAAACCATGCAAACCGAAACGCCTTCTTCCAGCGACACGTTAGCCCCTTCCGGCGGTGTTGCCACCGCCGAACGCCGCAAGCAAATCAAACTTTCTGCCGCACCGACGCGCCGGGCGGTTCCGGCGATGATCGCCGCGTCGTCGGACGAGGGCTTGGAAAACCGTTCGACAGAGGGCGACGGATGGGCATCCGAAGCACCCGAGGCGATAATTGATCCGGCTTGGCTCGATGGTGTCGGCGGCAACGTCTTGTTTTTCCTCGATCGCGCATTGCGCTTCGTGTTCGCCAACCGCGCCGCCGAATCCCTGTTTGGTCGCCCCGCCGATGCCTTGCAAGGACGTCCCCTCGCCGCATTCGCTCCCGACGCGGGCAAGGGCGACAGCGAACTCGTTTCCCGGCTACGCGACGCCCT
>JACMIU010000506.1 GCA_014380985.1 Armatimonadota bacterium
GGCAGGATTTCCCATTTGCAGGTACGGTTTGGCGACGAACGGGCTATCGGCGATTGTGGGCGCGGCGACCGGCGCGGGCGCGGGAGTCTCCTGCGCGAAAACCGGCGCGGCAAACGCCAAAAGCGCGGACAGGATGGCAATACGGCGAGCGAAACGCATTAGCGTAGAGTCTTTCATGGGAACAAGATAGTCTTATTATGCGCCGGAAACCGCGCCGCTGTGTTAAGAAAACGTTAAATCTTCGGGCTAAGGAGTTGTTGCACGGTCGCTAAAACGGAAGAACGCGGTTCGGTAAAAATCCAGTTCCACTCCAGCGTCACACCGCCCATGCTTTGCAAAACAAGCGGGTCGCCGGTTGCCAGTGTTTGCGGTTCGTAGCCGGTATCGGTTTTGCGAAGAACGCGAATGCTGGTTTTCGGTTGGTCAATGTAGACGATTTCCGCGACGCCGATAGCGCGGTAGTCGGTTTCGGTCGCGTTAATACCGGAGCGACGGTCGTTCGGCGAAACGATTTCAATCACGAGGTCGGGTGCGCCGAGCGTCGCTTTACTCGTGATCACTTCCTCGCGGGATTTGTGAACGAAAAAGAAGTCCGGCATCCGCCCGCGAAACTCATTGATAAATACAGGGGAACGCGAACCGAGAACGGTTCCGAGACGCTTTTCGTCAACGAACGTTCCCAATACTTGAAACAGCCAAAGATTCAATTTTTCGTGTTCTAATTGCACCATCGGTTTTTCCACAATCGTGCCGTCAATCAGTTCATCAAAGTCTTTTGTGCCGGAGATTTCCAGCCATTCGTTAAACGTTATCGGGCGTGGGTAAACAAACCGGATGGCGGTTTCCTCGACGCGCTCACGCTCTAATGTTAGTGCCATATCGTGTGCCTTCCTACGCCGTTAGTTTACCGCATCTCCTGCCCACCGGTGACATTGATCGCCTGTCCAGTCATGTACGCTGCGTCAGGCGAACACAAAAACACGACCACGCCCGCGATGTCCGCATACGTCGCGCCGCGCCCCAAGGGAACCTGCCCCTCGTACTTGGCGCGTACCTGTTCGCGGGTCAAGCCCTGCGTCTGCGCATACTGCTCGAAAAGCGAATCCTGCCACAAGGAGCCGTCGAGCAGGTTGCCGGGGCAAACCGCGTTGACGCGAACGCCGTGCGGGGCGAGGTCGAGCGCGATGGATTGCGTCAAGCCGATGCCGCCGAACTTGCTTGCCGCATACGCGCTGTTGCGGAACGAACCCTTCTTGCCCGACTTGGAGTTGATTTGCACTATGGAACCGCTCTCTTGCGCCGTCATTACTCGCGCCGCCGCTTGCGCCGACAGAAAGTAGCCGGTCAGGTTGACATCCAATACGCGGCGAAAATCGTCCGGCGACAGTTCGGTCATGTCACCCGCTTTCAGGATTCCGGCGTTGGCGACAAGAATATCGAGATTGCCGAACGCGGATACGGCGCGTTCCACCATCGCCGCACACGACTCGGCGTTTGTCACGTCGGACGCGAACCCGATACACTCGCGCCCGGTTTCGGCGGCGATTCTGCTTGCGGCGTCGGTCGCCTTTTCCGCATTGATGTCGGCAAGCAAGACGCTACACCCTTCCTGCGCGAGGCGGTGCGCGAGGGCTTCGCCCAAGCCCTGCCCCGCCCCGGTGACGATAGCGGAATTGTTAGATAGTCGCATGGTCATCGTACCGCTTCCTTCAAAAGTTCGGCTTCGGCGTCGTGAGTCCAGAACTTGCCGTTCTTGAGTTTGGAGAACACGTGGGGGCGCACGGTTTGAAGGTCGGGGAGCGCGGTTAGCGGCAAGCCTTCGATTTGCGGGAAGATGACGGTTTTGCCGGGAAAGCGACTTGTTTTCACGGCGTCCAACCCGTCGCGGTACGCTTCGAGTCCGCCGATTGCCGCCACCGACGCGCCGGTGTCTAACTGATGCGCCTCCATCAGGTCGCGGGTGCGGCGCATATCCTCAATTGTGGAGCCGGACGTGCCGACGATTCGCACGTTTTTCGTGGCAACGTCACTGATGTCGAGGGTCGCCATTGTGCCGCGAGCGACACCGGCGAAAACGTTCATCACGCCGCTATGGGCGAGACGCGGGAATCCGTCCTCAATCGCTTCGATGCTCGGAACCATGACGACAATATCGTTGTAGCCGTCCGGCGCAAGCGTGACATGATCAGGCGCGGTGTCGCGGACATTCAGGCAAACCAGTTCGATGCCGCGCTCACGGGCAAGGTCGCCTAAGTTGTCCTGAAGCGTTTGCAACCGTAAATCGTTGCGGTCGGTGCAGACGATTTTCCGTGGTGGTTCCGGCAGTCCAATTGCACGGGCAACGTGCATCTGTCCCATAGGACCCGCCGCGCCAATCATCCACGTTATGCCGCCGGGCAGAAGGTCGCTCCGCTTGTTCTCTTCCGCGCCGGTTAAAAGCCAGCCGTCGTAGTGAACACGCCCCACATCAATCTGAACGGGACGCGACATTGGTTCCTGAAAAGACAGTTGCACAAGGGCGTTTTTGCCAAGTCTTGCAGTCCGTTGCTCGAATACTTCGGCAGCGGGTGTTTTGGTGAAGGCGAGGTCGGTGTCGAAGTTGTCATTGCCACGGATATGGATACTGGAACTTCCCGTGTTAAAAATTATTTCCCCACCACCTTCAGGTTGCGTCCAGTGATAGGCGGCTTCGACGCACGCCCACGGCTCAACTAAGGCGGCTTCGGCGTAGCCGGTTTCTCCCTTGATGGGGAGCAGGTAGCAACCCTCGTCGCCGCTCAGCACTTCCTCGGTGACAATGCCGTATTGCGCCATGCCGCCCGCGAGCGCGTAGCCATAGGCAAGGTTTTTGCCCTTGTAGTAAACGTCCGCTTGCACGATGAACCGGTCGCCCGGCGCAAAACGGTCGGCGACACCCGCGCCTACATTGACCACTGTGAGCGCGACTTCATGCCCCATCACCACCGGGTTCGCCGCCAAATCGCGCCCGATAAGGCGCGGATGATCGCCGCCCAAGTTCACAATCTTGATGTCGGAGTAGCAAATACCCACCGCGTCATGGCGCACCACGATTTCACGGTCGCCGGGTTCGGGGAGCGGCACGGTTTCCGGTGCACCGTTTCTGCCGACATTCTCCAAGCCCGCGCCGTACAAGTGCCAGCGTTTCGTTTTACTTGGCGGTACATCGGGGACGGTTTTGTAGGCGGCGTACAGATCGGTATCGGGCATAGCGGCAACTCCTTATAAACAAAAAGCGCGAACAACAAGCCTGTTGTTCGCGCCCGGTCTTGTCACCGTATTATACCGCGCCTGCACCGATTATTCCTTCCGATGCGGGCGAGATTTGTTTTCGTTTGTTTTCGCTTAGTGCTTGCGGTTCGCGTCATGCAGGGCGTCCTTCGTTGCGTCAACCGCTTTGTTGACACCACGCTGAATGCTTTCGCCGAGGTTTTGCAAGCCTTCTTTGGCTTCGCCGACGACTTGCTGTGCGTTGCCCGCGAGTTCGTTTTTCGCGCCTTCGGCTTGTAGGCTCTTGTCACCGGTCGCTCTGCCGAGTGCCTGTTGACCTTCACCGACGGTTTCGGTCGCCGCGCCTTCGGCTTTATCGGCGGTTCCGTGTCCGGCAACGTTGTCAACAGCCCGTTTCGTTTCGTTGTGTAGCGTATCGTTCATGAGTATCTTTCTTTCTACGGCTGTAATCTGTGCCGCTTGCAGAGTGATACCCGTGTCGCAACCGCGTCAAACAATGGAACGTTTAGCGACCGTCGTAGGAGTCGCTTTCCTGATGCGCTGGTTCGGGTTCGCCTTCTTTGCTTTGCAGGATCGCCACCATGGTATGCCCGGCATAGAACGAGGCGACGGTCGCCACGCCGTATAATGCCGAAACAAACCAAGAATATTCGCAAAATAAGCGAATGCCTACGGTCGCGGTCAGCACGCAAAGCAGGAACGAGTAGATTTGATAAAAAGTGTCGGAGAAAGAACGGCGGGTCATCGAGAAATAGCAACCTTTCATGGAACCGCGAGGTACGGTTGAAACCTATGATTGCAAGAACCGTGCCAGTTCAATTTCCATGCTCAGCAGGTTAACGCACTTTGCGACTACTGAAGGCAAATGACAGCAAAAATACCCACACCGCGATAGATCCCGCAGTGACCATCGCGCCGGTTTCTTGCGCCGCGGCATCCAAAAATACTTCGGCTATCCATACCAGCGTTACGCAGACGCCGATACCGACCGTAGCGAATTGCCGCCGCGAGGAATGATAAGTCGCCCCGGCGGTGAGCGTGGCTATCCACAATCCCGTGAATCGGAAAACGCGCCAACCGAGAAGGAAGACTAATCGGGAGAATCGGCTACCGCTTTTGGCTTGCGGAACATTTCGCGGATACTCCACAGTTCCGCCACACGGAGCAAGTAGCAAAGCACGGCGTACAGCGCACACGCTGCGCCACCGATAACGACCAGCGCGATTGCCGCGCCGGGTTTGCCGGACGGCAGGAACGGTTGAGCGGCGTTGTTCGTCA
>JACMIU010000507.1 GCA_014380985.1 Armatimonadota bacterium
GAACTGTTCGATGGCGCGGGAAATGCGTTGCCGAACTTCTCGATTGCCTCCGGTTCCGGCACTCTTTACACGGCGGCGGGCGTGCAAACGGTCGTACCGGAATCCAATACACTGTTTCTCGTGTTTGCCGTTGCGGTGGCGATAAGCGCGGCGTCTCTATTATCTCCTCGATCAAAAACCGCGCCTGTGTAAAACACCGGCAAAACGGATATAACAAAGCAACAAGAAGGAGCGGCGTGAGCAAGTGAGTTCGCGCCGCTTGTTTCCGTTTGATGGAACGAGGACAAAACCGATGTCACTAATATCCGAGGGCGCACATCTGCCACCGTTCGCACTGCTCGACCTGCAAAGCGGGCGGCGCGTCGAATACGCGGCGTTCTTGCGTTCGCGGCGTATCGTCGTGCTGGTGGTAAACGACGCGGGCAAAGCATGGCTCGCGGGCGCGGTGCGCGAGGCAAAAGCGTTCGCGGAGCGCGATTTAACCGTGCTTGCCGTGACGAAATCGGACGAAAAGCCGGGAAACCTGCCGCCGCATTTTCACGTTCTGCACGACGCGGACGGCGCGGTTGCCACGAAGTTGGGAGGCGCGGGCGCGTTTTATCTGGTCGGCAAAGACACCGGAATCAAAATCGCCGGGCGCGTCCCCGTCCCCGTTCCCGCGCTGTTCCGCACGATTGACGCGATGCCGATGCGAAAGCAGGAAGCACAGGGCCGGGGCTAAAGCGCGTTCAATCGTTCGCCGCGCCATAGCGTGCAAAACGGTTGGCATCCGCCCAAATACTGCTTGGTTCCGTAACAAGGCGCAGGGTTTTTCGGATACGCCATTCGGCGACATCGCCGTTCGCACCCCACACATTTTTGGCAAGCCCCGTCGCCACGATGAGCATGAGCAAAGACAGAATGCGTTCATCCGTGGGAAAGGTCGTTTCACGGTTCGCCACTACTTGCAAGGCGAGACGCAGGGAATCTTCGCCGGAGTCTTGCTCGCCGGGCAAAAGCCGCTCGCGCCGGAAAAGCCCAGCCATCGTTTTAGTATCTGCTACCAGTGCGCCGCGCCGCAATAAATCCCCGGCAACGAGTCGTAGTTGCAAACGATGTTGCGCCGCTTGCATTCGGTGAAACGGGGCAACGCGGTCGAGATAGCGAAAGCCAAATGTTGTGAAGTCACCCGTTTGCTCGGACGGGTTGTATTTGGCAAGTGTGTTAAAAACGTGATCACAGTAGGCGTCTCCGGTTATGGTGATGGACGAAGATAATCGGTATATTGCCGTCGCTTCTCCGTGAGGTACGGAGCGTTTGAGAAGCCCACTCAAGTACAAGTCGAGCAGTGCCGCTGCAACCAGCGAACATCCGATAAAGGGCATCACTGCGGGACTAATTTCGCCCGTTTTGTCGTCCAAAGCCAGCACGAGCACTTGTTCGGGTAGACTAAGCATATCAAAAAAGACCCATAAAAAGGGCATTGGTTGCATCAGGGAAGGGGTAGATTATGGCAAAAGTACACGGTATTGAGGGTTTGAGCGTGGGCGAAATTGAGGCGATTATCACCGATGGCGGCAAGTTCGTTGTATTTCCCTACTGCGTTTCGCTGATAATTATTTCATTCCGACGAAGTTCGGAAGTATATCTGATACGGCGCGGGGAGTCGGCACTCGCAAAAGGCTGGGGCTACGCCGTGTTGTCGTTTTTCCTCGGCTGGTGGGGGTTTCCGTTCGGCTTGATTTTCACGCCGATTACGTTGTTTCAGACGCTTCGCGGCGGCAACGATGTCACCAAAGATATGATGGACGCCTTGCTTCCGCCGGTGGTCGCCGCGCCGGTCGGGGGCGCGGGGCAACCGCGTAACCCGTGGTCGGCGCAGTAGAGAAACGCAAACAGGCGCGGCGAGGAATCGCCGCGCCCATTTTTCGGTTCCCCGGTTTAGTACCGGTCGTTGTCGTAGCCACCGCC
>JACMIU010000508.1 GCA_014380985.1 Armatimonadota bacterium
CGCGCCATCGCCCCGGACTACTTTCTGTCCGACGTATGGGGAGCATGGGGCAACAGCCCGACGATGCCGGACAAGCAAACAATTATCGTGCCGCTTGCCGCCAAACTCACCGTGCCGCGCGGGACGCTCCGCGTGTCGGCGTGGGGGCGCACCTATGCCGAAACGTTCACGGTGGCGTACAAAATCAACGGGGAAAAGATGGCGACCGTGGCGGAAACCGGCGACCGGGGCGCGGATTTGCCGCTCGAAACGCCCGGCAAGTACGCGATTGAGGCGTTGCTTCTGGACGACAAGGGGCGTGTAGCAACACGCACAGCGGCAACAATCACGGTAATTTAAGCCACGCCACCGGACTAAAACAGGGAGAAGGAAGTGATTTTGAAAGACCGAGTTTTTACCGAGGAAGCAAAGTATATTTTGGCTCGTTTTCATACAGAAGTGTTAGAGAAATTTTTGACTGGCATTCCCTCGTTCTCGTTTTTATCGAGCAAAGAAAGTTTTCAGGTATGGATTAAGGACGAAGTATCGCAATCCTTCGGCATTCATCCAATCTTGATAAGCGAATCAGAAAATACAGACGATGACAAAAACGAGGAATATTTTACTTGCTTACAAGATTTTTTGAATCGCTACGTTCGTGACTTCCTTTCCTCATACTCCAATGAAAAACCGTATCTAAAAGATTTAAGCCATCCTTTTTGGATAAAAAGAAGAGTATTCATAAACGATATTATTACCGATGATAAACGCGATTAGCGCGTGTTATGATACGGACAACATCGCCGCGAAAGGTTTCTTCATGCAGACTGCCACCGAACGAGCGTACACTTTGACCATTCCTGCCGACCTGTATTTGCGTCTTGCCCGCGTCGCGGAGGGTGGCGGGCAAGGCACCGATCAGTTCGCCCTCAATGCTCTGTCCGCGAGTGTAAGCGTAGCGGAACCGGTAGGCGATACCCGCCCTTCCTTGGCGCAAGACCAACGTAAATGGCTTGCTCATGCCCGCGCTTTGATTTCCAAGTGGCAGACGGCAGACAACACGCCAACCGCCGCGCCCGCGCCGAATGATGGCACGACGTCACCATCCGAAGCCCTGTTCCGGCAGTGGGAGCGCGAGGACGAACTACTGACCGACGAAGACCGCGAAGCACAAGCGCGGTTGTGGGAACAGTTTCAGCAAGGGATCAACGCCGAACGCGCCGCTTCCGGCACAAGGTTGATTTTCTAATGCCGACCGTCATTATTTTGGACACCGGCGTTTTGAGCAACTGCGTTGTGCCGCTCAACCGGGGGCGTAGCACAAACCTGTCGCTCGCCGAGGCTTGCCGTGAGTGGCTCGCCGATTGCGAACAAAATGGCGCAACGATTTTGGTGTGCGCTGTGGCGTACTACGAGGCGTTATGTGAGATTGAACGCCGACAGGCAGTTGCTCAGCGCACTCGACTGGTCACCTACTGTTTTCAAGCCGGACGGTTTATTCCACTCAATACCTCGCACTTAGAGGCTCCCGCCTTCCTATGGGCGCAAGCACGCAACGTAGGACTAACCACCGCAAATGACGCCGCACTAGATGGCGATGTCTTGCTTTGCGCCCAAGTACAGAGTTTAGGATTTACTTCTACCGACTACGTGGTAGCGACCACGAACACCAAGCACTTATCGCGCTTTGTAAACGCCGACGAGTGGCAAAACATTTCCCCGACGTTGTAACCTTGCCCGGCAAGTATGCGGTGGAAGCGTTGCTTCTGGACGACAAAGGGCGCGTAGCGACGCGCACTGCTTCCACAATTACGGTACTATAAAAATCAATATGGCAATAGCAAACTACGGCGGGCAGTCCCAGCAACGCTGGGGCGACAGCACCGCGACCACGGGCGAAACGTTCCGCGACTTTTTAATCACCGACCTCAAAGGCGTTCCCCAGCAAACAATGATCGCCCGCAAAAAAGGTATGGTCCTGGTGGCGTTTTTCACCACGACGGACGACGCCTCGAAGCAACTCCTGCCGCTCTTGCAGTCGCTCTCCGACGCCTACAAGGAAGCCGGGAAACTGACCGTGCTTGCCGTTTCCGAGACCGACGATGACGACGCGGTTGCCGCGTTCGCCAAAGCAAACGCGCTAACGTTCCCGGTGGTAATTGACCGCGAACGCTACCACGCGCAAACCTACGGCTTCACCGTCTACCCGACGCTGATTCTGCTCACCGGTGCGGGAATTGTGGCGCACAAGGCGAAGGGCGCGAAAGCCATTTCCGACCTGCAAGCGGTGTCCGATAAAATCGGCACGTTCGCGGGCGCGGAAACGCTGGCAAAATTAGATGGCGCGGCATTTACACCCGCCGTGATGCCGCCCCCCGCCGACCCTGCCGCCACGCTCCCGAAACCGTAGTCAATCAGCTACGCTTTTCCCGCGAAAAATCCGAAAATGATTTTAGTCGTTCGCGGCAGGAATTAGTCCCGTCCGGCGCGAATAAATCCGCGCCGGACGTTGTGTGTTTTTTCGTTCGCCCGTGTCCCTATTGTCGCTTTTTCGGTTAACGTTTTTTTGGTAAAGGATCGCCCCATGTCTCACGGAAATGATGGAATACCCGCCGGGCTTGCGCCGATCGGCGGTTGGCAAAGCACCCCGCCCGCGCCGCAGACCGTGGCTACCCCGCCTCCGGTCGCCGCCGCGCAACCGATTGCCGCACCGGTTCCGGTAGCCGCGTTTCTAAAAATCGCCACCGTGCTGCGCCACCCGCGCTGCATGAACTGCCACACCGTCACCGAATTCCCCCGGCAGGGCGACGACCGCCGCCGCCACGATATGCTCGTGCTGCGCGGCGCCGATGACCACGGCGCCGCCGCCATGCGGTGCAGCTCCTGCCATCAAAACGTCAA
>JACMIU010000509.1 GCA_014380985.1 Armatimonadota bacterium
CCCCCCCCCTAACCCCCCCCCCCAACAGATTGTTTGCGGGGTTTTGGGGGTGGGAGCGACTTTTGTCCGCTTCGGGGTACGAGCCTAAAATCGTTACAAAAAGGCTTTGCTCCTCCAGCATTTGCAGAGCACGTTGCACCCGTTCGTCGGTGCGGTGTCCTTGCAGGTCAATGAAAAACACGTACTCCCACGGCATTTGCTTGGTCGGGCGCGACTCGATCATCGTCAGGTTGATATTGTGCGCGTTGAACGCCGCCATCGCCCGCATCAGTGCGCCCGCTTTGTGCCGCACGGAAAAGAAAATGCTCGTTTTGTCTTTGCCGGATGGCTTCGGCTCGTTCTGCCCGATAACTAAAAAGCGCGTTCGGTTGTGCGGCGAATCCTCGATATGCGTGGCGATTACCGGCACATTGTAGATTTCGGCGGCAATATCGGTGCAGATAGCGGCGGACTCGGAGTCCACTGCGGCGAGTTGCGCCGACTTGCTGTTCGAGGTCGCCTCGATAATCTCCACCTTCGGTAAATGTTCGCGTAGCCAAGCGCGGCTTTGCGCCGACGATTGCGGGTGCGCGTACAACCGCTTCACATCGGTGAGTTTCTCCGCCCGCGTCGCCAAGTGATGATGCACCGGCACAAAAACTTCGGCGCACACCTTGAGTGCGGTTTTGCTGAACATATCCAATGTGTACGGAACCACGCCCTCGGTGCTGTTCTCGACCGGCACAATACCGTAATCGGCTTGCCCGCGCTCGACAAACCCGAACACATCGGGAATCGTGTCCACCGGCATCAAGTCCGAACCCGTGCCGAACTTGGATAGCGCGGCACGGTGGCTGAAGGTTCCGGCAGGACCTAAGTACGCCACGCGAATCGGGGCTTCGAGGGCGCGGCAGGCGGAGATAATTTCGCGGAATACGGCGCGAACCGCGTCCGGCGCGAGCGGACCCGCGTTCGCGGCGGCGAGTTTCTCGAAAATCTGACGTTCGCGTTCGGGGGCGAAGAACGACGCGGCGGTGCGCTCTTTGCGCTGTCCGATGTCGCGGGCAGCCTCAGCGCGGCGCGAAATCAGAGTCAGCACTTCGGCATCAATCGCGTCAATCTGGCGGCGCAAATCGTCTAAGGTCGGCTCTTCGTCGGGGTTAAAAAGGCTCATGGTTACGCTCCAAAGTATACCACGCCGCCCGAAACGGCGGAACGGTGAGCGGCAAGGAAGCGGTAAAGGAAACCATGAAGCCCCCCGCTCCCGGAAAACGCCGCCGATTTTTCGCCGGGATAACGTTTGCCGTGCTTGCGCTGTGCTTTGCGGTCGGCTCGTATTTCGTCGGTGCACTTCCCTTACGCCCCGGTCTCGCGCCCGACGCGCCCGCCGAGTATTCGCGCTTTCCGTGGAAAAACGCCGTGACCGACACCCCCCACCCCGGCGTGACGCGGTGGCAAACCCGCCCGGCGACCGATGGAACCGTCGCCACACTCATTCGATTCGACTTTCGCGCCAACCCCGGCTTGACGTTCGGTATCTACGATCAAGACGAGGACGACGCAAAACCGTATGATAATTCGGTTGCGTTTTGGAAGCGCGGCGTCGCCGATGCCGCGATGCACCTTGACCATCAAAAATGCGGAACCGTGATTGCCGCGTGGAA
>JACMIU010000510.1 GCA_014380985.1 Armatimonadota bacterium
GTGCGGTAGGCAACTTCGGCTACCAAGTCGTCGTGCAACCGGCGGTGGTTGTGCCGGAAACGAACACGCTTGCCCTGCTCGCGTTCGGTGTCGCGCCGATCGTCGGCACGGTGATTGCTCGACGCCGCAAGAAGTAGTTCGGTGCTTCAACGCGCCACGCCGCCGAACGATTCCGCATCGTTCGGCGGCGTTTCGCTTTTAGCCCTTCGTTTTCGTCACCGGGGCGGGGTTTAACCGGCGCAGTTCGTCGCGCACGAACTTGCCCGACGGCGTTATCACCGCGTCCGACCAGCCGCCGCGCCCCGCACTGCCCGGCTTCAAAATCGCCGAGGATTCTACCTTGTCCGCTACCGACCAGTTGCACCAACTGATGCCGTTCGCCTCCAGAAACGCCCACCATTTTTTCGTCTCCTCGACATCTACCACGCCGTCGCCGCTCGATTCGGTCGTGCCGAACTCCGTGACCATCAGCGCGACGCCGTTTTTGAGAGCAACGGTTGCCGCGTCCCGCAACGATTGCCGGTGCGACGTGGCGTAGAAGTGCAGGACATAGGCGACGTTCGGCAAGCGAATCGGGTCTTGCGACGCTTCGTCCACCTTTTGCGACCAGAACCGGGTTCCGCAAACCACAAGACTATCGGGCGAATGGCGGCGAATCTCCTTGATAACCGTTTCGTGGTACGGCTTGATTTGCGTTTTCCAGTCCGGCTTGTCGGTCGGCTCGTTGTACGTTTCGTAGATCACGTTCGGCACGTTCGCATAGCGTTTCGCCATCTCGCCGAAAAAGGCGACCGCTTGCGCGGTGTGATCGTGCGCGTCGTGATCGTGCCAGTCAATAATGACGTAAACCCCGGCTTTGATAGCGGCGTCCACGGCGGTGATGACCTTCTGCTTTTCCCGCGCCGGATTCTCCAGATAGCCGCCGCTTCCGACACCCATAGCCACACGCACGATGTCGCAACGCCAGTCGGAAACGAGCCAGTTTACCGCGCTCGCGTTGTAGTATTGGGGCATCCATTGGCTCCAAAACAGCGACATACCGTGAAGCGCGACCGGCTTGCCGTTCTTGTCCACGATACGATTGCCACGAACTTGCAGTTTGCCGTGCCGGGCGACGGCGGTTTCCAATGCCATAAAACACTCCTTTGTTGGCGCGGACGGTGTTGTTCGCGTGTCTTTAGTGTACCCGTTGCCGAACCCTTGCGCTATCGTGCCGGTGATATACTGATTGGCGTGACTACCTTGCTACAAACCATGATCACGGAGATCGCTAAAAGCCGCCCCGCTTCATAGACAATGAAAAAGAAACCAATCCTCCTGATGGTGATCATATCGCTACTGGCGGTAGCGGCGTTCGTCGCGGTGGTGTACGACAGCACCAAGATTCACCTTACCTCCATGCGACTGAGTGTGATTTACGCGGGGCTATCTGCTTACGCACGCGACAACGGGGACAAATTGCCGGATATGTCTACGATGGCATCGGTGGAAAAAGCCGTTCGTCCGAAATACGTAAAAAGTTATTGGGCGTTTGACGACCCTTATGCGAACAAGCACTTCAGTACAAATGCTTCATTATCTTTCCGTCCGTTCACGCCGCTAAAGGAAATGCCGTGTCCACCAGTAATGGTATTTTCATCGGAATTGCCAACACTTGAGCGTGTTTTTGCATCGGGAAAACACACGCAACCGGAGGAATGCAAAAGCACCGCGCTAACGAAATCAAACCTATAAGTACCGAACAGTTTGCCGAAAAACGCCGAAAAGTCGTGCGCTACCGGCGTCTGAAAAACACCTTTTGCGACATCGTGGATGATGTTATGACCGAACGCGAGTTTGTTGACGTTCGCACCGCGATTTATGCACGGGGCAAGGGCGTGTATACCGCGCTAAGCAACGTGCCGAACGAACTGCTACAGACGCGAGTCCCCGCGTTTCGGGAGCAGGTAACGAATGGTGTTCACAGCGAGATATTCATGTGCTGGGTTCCGCACCCGCTTTCCCGTGAATATGCTATATTCTATTCGTACTGCGACGCGGAAATGTTACATACGATGGCGATACAAAACCGCGAGTATATCGCCAAACCGTAGAGAGGCGAAGGCGGCTACCGCGCCGCGCCAAACTCCCACTCCGCTTTGCAGTCGGCACTCACGCCTTCCGGCGAGCAGGGCATCAGCCCCAAAAGGCGGCAAATGTCCCGTGCCGCCCGCCCGACCACCGCGCTATAGGTCGGGTAGGCGAGTTCAAGGTGCGCCAATCGGTCAATCGTGACGCCGCCCGCCATCGCCCCCGCGCACAGGTGGATAATCTCCATCGCTTCCTCGCCCGCGACGTGCGCCCCCATGATTCGGTGCGATTGTCGCGACACGATTAACTTGCAACCGCCCACGGTGCGCCCGTCAATCACGGCGCGGTCGGTTTCCGCGAGGTGCGCGGTGAGTGCCACGCAGTCCGGCTGTTTTTGTCGCGCCTTTTCCTCGGTCAAGCCGACGCTGGCATATTCGGGGTCGGTGAATCCGCCGTGCGGCACGATATGCCGTTCGTCGTTTCGGCTCGACTCGTGCAGGGCGTTTTCCGCCGCGATTGCGCCTTGCTCGGTCGCGGTCTGAACCAGCATTAACCGCCCGTTGATGTCGCCCGCCGCGTAGATATGTGGCGCGGACACCGACCGGAGCGTATCGTCCACCGATACGTAGCCGTTCGCGGTTTCCACTCCGGCGCGTTCGAGGCAGAGTAGGGCGAGATTCGCCTTCCAACCGACGCAGAGCATCACGAAATCGGCGTCTATCTTTTCGCTTTCGGTGTCCGATAGTTTCACGGTGACGCGGCGCGTGTCGTCACCCAACTTCTCGATTTCGCTCACGCCTTTCGTCCCGGTAAGAACGCGAACACCGTTACTCTCGAATCCGGCTTGAACAACTTCGGAGACAAACGCATCCTCGCCGGGCAGAAGGCGCGGTGCGGCATCAATCAGCGTCACCGATTCCGCGCCGAACGCCCGTAGCACGCTCGCCACTTGGCAACCGGTCGCCGCCGCCCCAACCACCACGGCGCGGCGCGGCACGGCGGGTAGCGTCCACAAATCGTTAACCGTGTGCGCCCACTGCGAA
>JACMIU010000511.1 GCA_014380985.1 Armatimonadota bacterium
CCGAGAACTTTCCATTCTGTCAGCGCGTCCTCGTGTCCTTCGGTTTGCGCGGCGTCCCACGAGGCGCGTAGTTCTTTCGCGGTCGGGGGCGCGAACGTTTTACCAGACGACGGAACGCGGGTCGGCGTTTTGTCGAGGTCGGGCAGGTAGCCGCCGTCCTTCTCGAAACCGTGCGCGGCAATCAGTTCGTCGCACATTTCTACTATGGCGTCCATCCTCATTGTTGCTGCGGTCAGCGGGTCGTTGAAACACGCTTGGTACACGTGGTCGCGGCGTCCTTCCATCGCGGCGCGGATAAACAGTTCGTGCTGAATCACGTGCGGCATCATGTAGCCGATCAGTTGCGGCGCGAGCGCACCCACGGTCGTGAACTGTAGCCCGGCACGATCCACGAGCGTCGGCACTTCGGCAATCGCGTCATCGGGCAGGTTGGAAATCGCGCCTTTGTTCGGCATATTGCCGTACACCACCGACGGTTTGCCGTTGACAATCGAGTCAATGATAATCGAGCCATATTCGTGCGACTTGTGAAATGCCATCGGTTCGTCGGTTTTGGCGAACGCCTTCAGGCGGTCAAACTCGTCAACAATGCCGTCGCACCGGCGCAAATACTCGTCAATCGGCACATTGAACTGCTGAATCATGTCCTTGCCGTGCGGCATGAAGAACGACGAATATTCAGCGTTGTGTTCCGAGGATTCGGTCACATAGTAGCCGAGGCGTTTCATCAGTTCAAAGCGCACCGCGTTGTTGTTGGTAGCGATTCGCTCGTCGGCGATGTCGAAAAGCCGGGGGTACAAGTCCTGCCCCTTGTGTTCTAATTTTTGGTAGAACGCCATGTGGTTGATACCCGCGCAGGTGAACGTCACTTCGTCCGGGTCAACACTGATGTAGCGCATCAGTTCGTTGAGCGTTCCCTGCACCGAATGGCACAGACCGACCCCTTGGATATTCGAGTTCCGCGTAATGGTTTGCATATTCATACTCATCGGGTTCGAGTAGTTGAGCAGAACCGCGTTCGGGCAAACCGCCATCATGTCGGTGACTAAGCCTTTGAGCATCGGGTATGTTCGCAGGGCGCGAAACAGTCCGCCGGGTCCGGTAGTGTCGGCAATCGTGAAGTTCAAGCCGTATTTGCGCGGAATCTCGAAGTCTACGAGGGTGGAATCGAAGCCGCCGATTTGCACCATGTTGATCACGAAATCCGCGCCTTCGAGTGCCTTGCGCCGGTCGGTGGTCGCTTCAATCGTCGGGCTTGCGCCGAGCGTTTTGCCGACCTTTTCGCACAGTGCCGCGCCGACGGCAAGCCGGTCTTCGTCAATATCCATGTACGAAAACGTGGCGTCTTTGAACTCCGGGAAAGAGAGCAGGTCGCCGGTCAGGTTTTTGGAAAATACGACGCTTCCCGCGCCGATCATTGCTACTTTTATCATGAAATTACCTTGCTGTCGGCACGGGCATTCTTTCGCCGTGCCGGGTTCGTTGTGTTTAAGTTTCGCCGCGCCCCGTTCGATTCCTTCCTTGAAATCTATGTGGGCTAAAAGAACTGCCACTCGCCGACGGTTTCGCCCGCCTGAATGCGTTGCCCGATTTTATAGCAGTCTGCCATAGCAAACGCCAGCAAGAACCAACCGCCGATTCCTCCGGTGAGGAACCCGATGCCGAATGTGGCAAGCGTTATCACCACACCTTTCACGATTTGCTTGTTGTAAATATAGCCTGCGGCAAGGCAAAGCAGACACCAAAGCGCGGAATAGACCGGATTGTGTTGCGGGTTGCCCTGCCCGTGCCCGTAGGCTCCGGTCAGGGTGGGTTGCGGGGCGTAGCCGGGCGGCGTGTAACCGGGCGGGGCGTCATTGAGGCGCGGCGCGGTCGGGGATTGGTATGCCTGTGCCTGCCCTGCTCCCCCATACGTGGTCGGCGGTTGCGGCGGGACAGGCGGCAGCGAGTTTTGCGGCGGAGCCGTTGGCGGCAATAGGCGTTCGCGCTCGACCTGCGTTTCCGTTACCGCGTCAACGAACTGCGCGGTATCGGCGATCCGTCCTTCGCGGTTCCACTGCGCGATAACGTCTTCGGTCACGGGGCCGTAGCGGCTTCCATCGGGGTTTAGTACGTAATACATAGTTCTTCCTGCGGTTAGATTCGACACCGCGCTTTTTTTCCCTGCCTCCCCGCGTTCGTCGGCACAATTAGCGGGGGTATTGCAAATGCGATATAATTAAAGGGAATCCCCCGGTAACATCGGTTGTCTATTTCGGGGATACCCTTGTTTTATCCGCTTTACGCTTGTGGGAACACGACGCAACGAAATCGCTTTCGCAGTCGTATATTATAGGTAGATAGCGTGATTTACTCGCGGCAACGGAGCGTTTCGCAAAACCCGTTGCTGTTTTTTATTCTTTTTTTGCGAAGGGAGTTTTTTATTATGCAAGCCTCAATTATCGGTGGCGGCGGACGCCGCGAAATCAACCTTGTTTGCCCGACCTGTAACCATAACTCACAGGTTCCCCCCTCGGCGATTGCGCGAAACAATTTCTTCTGTGCTGGATGTGGCAAAAGCCTCGATTTATCGCAAGTGTTCCGGCAACTGTCGGGCGGCGAAGGTGGCTCGGCTCCGCAACGTGACCGCGCCGATTCGCGCTACAAGTCGGCGCGAAAGGGACGCCGCTAAACATTATTCGCGGGGCGGGAACAAGCGGTTCCCGCCCCGAATCTTTTTTCTTTATTGATTATGGACGAAACACGAAAACGTAATTTGACGATTGGTGTACTGATCGGCGTGGTGGTCGCTTTTTTACTGGTCATCACCAAGCGTACCCCGCCGGAGAAACGCCGCGCTACCTACCTGCGGGCGACCCGCGACGCCCTGCGCCTCGCCCGTCTGCGCTACGGCGTGGTTGCCGCACCGCTTTTCGGACTTGCCGATCATTTTTTGACGCACTTTGATGCGGATAACACCGCCCCTTCTGAAAAACCGGGATAATTGCCGGGCGCGTGTTTTGCCCATCCGGCACAGTTGTTGCATTCTCTGAGTAACACAAGGCTTAGAATGTCAACATTGATGAATCTTTTCTTCGGTAAGCGCGATAAATCGTCGCCAAGGGTCGGAAGCGTGGTTTCTTTCGCGGGGCGACCCGCCGCCCCGCCCGCTCCCGTTTCGCCCAACCCGGCTATCCGCGATATGGAAACTACGCTCGCGTCGCTCGTGTACCGCGTCACCGAGGTTTTAGCGAAAACCGAACTGTATTTTCCGGCGTCCGACCTGCAGGTTTTAGGGATGCCCGGCGACAAAACCGCGCTCTGCAAAGCCGCGAACAAAATGGCGTGTGCGCTACTGCTTCGCCCCGACGTGAAACGCGGCGAACGCTATGTCGCGTTCGCGGGCGAGATAGCCGACGCGCTTTGCACCGCCGAGCGCACCGCGACGCTTCTACGCATTCTTTGCACCGACCCGCAAAACTCGCCCGCCGTGCCACTCGTGCGCCGCGTCGCCGATGCTTTTGAAATAGTGGTTAATGCCAGCGCGAAAGTGCTGAACGCCGAGGCGGTGGATGTGTTTCGCCACTCAAACGCGCTTGTCGCCGCCCGCAACGACGCCGAGACCGCCGTTCACAAAGCGATAACGATGCTACAAAAGAAACCAGCCATTCTGCAACCGGCATCGGAAAAATTAGCGAAAACAATCATCTGGTCGCTCGATGTTATCGGTTCCGAACTCGCGGATGCCGCATTAGAATGTCGCGGCGTGATGCTTCCCGTTGCGTCGTCACCTATGGAAATGTCTGCGCCTAAACCCACGTTCGCGTTCGCGTCGGTGTAGGGCGCGGCGTTACATCATGCCGGATAAACGCTTCACGACGACCGGTTGATGTGTCCGCACCGATTCGTAAGCGGCGGCAACGATTTCCACGGTTCGCAAGCCGTCCGTGCCGGTGGCAAGATCGCCCGGTTCACCGGTTTGCATCGCATGAATAAAAGCCGCGACCATGCCGCCGTCTATCCCTGACCCGTAGCCAAGGGTTTGGATTCGCGCCGCGCCTTCGTTGTAAAGCGTCGCCCCTTGCGCGAGCATGTCCATCTCAACCGACGCCCGCGTTCCCTGTACGCCGAGCGTGACATCACCCCACGTCGGAAACGTTTGCGCCGGGCGCGACCACGAGCAGTCAATCGTGGCAAAAACGCCAGACTCAAACGTCAAGTTGACGATACCGGTGTCGTCAAAGTCGCCGGAAAACATACGGTTGTCGGCTTCACAAAATACCGTAGATACTTCCGAGCGGAGCAGAACGCGGAGCAAATCGGCGACATGAACCGTGTGATCCATCACCGCGCCGCCCCCGGAGAGTTTCGTATCCACAAACCAGCCGAACGGACACTTGCCCCGGTTCGTGCCGCGAACGGCGAGTATTTCGCCGAGGTCGCCCCGGTGCGCGGCGTCACGCAAGGCGACAAACGCGGGAGAAAACCGACACGGGAATGCGGTGAAAAGCGACACGCCCGCCGCTTCGCAGTCGGTAATCATGGCGTGTGCATCGGTGGGCGTGGTGGCGAGCGGTTTCTCACAAAGCATTGGCTTGCCGTGCCGCGCCGCCGTCTCCGTTAGCGTTCGGTGATACACGTTTTCCGAACAGACGATGACGGCGTCGGTTGCCGTGCAAAGCGCGTCCACCGTGTCGAACGCCGCCGTGCCGTATTTCGACGCGCTTGCTTCGCGCCGTTCGGCGTTGTCGTCCCAAACGCCGATTAATTCCGCGCCGGGGTGCGCGTTCACTTCTTCCGCGTAACTGTCGGCGTGACCGTGCGCGGTTCCGAGTATTCCGATTTTGAGCATAATTTCTCGTCTTCCTCTTCGTTGAACCGCCAAGACTCCAAGGACACAAAGACCGGAAAAGGTTGTAGAAAGCGTTGCTACGTAGCCGTTCGCTTCTCGGTCTCGTTTCTTCAAAACCTTTTCCGGTCTTTGTGTCCTTGGAGTCTTGGCAGTTAAATCTCCACAGCGTTGCCGGTGTAGGCGGATTCGATTGCGGCAAGCGCGACCGCGACCGCGCTTCGGGCGTCGGCGGGCGATACGGCGACCGGGGCGACGCCACGCACGGCATCCGCAAACGCCCTCACCTGCCGGAAATACGGGTCGTCAGACGGGGCGAGCGGCGCGTTCATCAGAGCGACGGGAGTATCGCCCGGCTGGCGCACCGACGCGACAAGGGCGCGAGCGGCGCGGGAATCGTGCGTGAACAGTCCGGCGGTTCCGGCAATCTCGAACGCGGTATGAAAGCCGGTCGGCTCGCCCCAAACGCCTTCCGCGTGAGAAATCACGCCGCTTTCATGCCGCAAGGTGAGCAGCGCGTACTCGAAGCCGGGTGACGCCGCGATTTTCGCGTATACGCGGATGATTTTGCCGAAGCACCACTGCAAAAAGTCAAGGTCATGCACCGTCAGATCGGCGACCACGCCACCTGATTGAGCGGTATCGGCGAACCACGCGGTGCGCGGGAACGCTCCGGCGCGGCGCGTCCGCGCAATCGTCGGGGTTCCGACCGCCCCCGCGTCTAACCGTGCTTTCGCCAATGCGTATTCGGGAAAAAAGCGTGTGACGTGACCGACCGAGAAACAAACTCCGGCTTGCGCGGTGGCGGCGATGATCGCGTCGCAATCGGACAGCGTGAGTGCCATCGGCTTTTCGCACAGCACGTGCTTGCCCGCGTTCGCGGCGGCGACGGCGATTTCGCGGTGCAGGTGCGTCGGCACACAGACATGAACCACGGTCACGTTGGGGTTGGCGAGCAGTTCGGCGACGGTCTGGTATGCCCGCGCATCGCCGTACAGAACCGCGAGGTTCTCCGACGCGCCGGGGTGCGTATCGGCGACGGCGACCACGCCTGCCCCTTCTACCTGCGCCCAAAAGCGGGCGTGACGCGACCCGATATTGCCCGCCCCGACAATGCCTATTCCGATAGTTTGCATAGAATCTCCCGCGCTTAGGATAGCCGATTGTGGGGGCTTTTGGCAAGCGGCGCGGGGTATAATAACCGCATGGAGTTCGAGTGGGACGAGGCGAAAGCGGCGGCAAACATCATCAATCATGGGGTGACATTCGCGGAAGCGTCAACCGTGTTTGATGACGGAGGCGGTTCGGACGCTTATGACGAGCTACACTCGGATAACGAAGAGCGATTCATTCGCACAGGGTACACACAAACGCGGCGACTTATCGCGGTGTCGTACACCGAACGCGGCGATAAAATACGCATTATCAGCGCACGTCCGCTGACGCCACGGGAGCGCAGAAAATATGAGGAAGATGACCTATGAATAGCGATGATTATGAAATGCCCGCCGAGATAGACTTCTCGAAACTGCGTGTTCGCAAGGCAGGGAAGGGGCGAAAATGGCTGGAGCCGGGCGTTCCAAACCCCGATTATGATTGGCGTTTTGGCGCGGCGCGTCACCTGCAAATCGTGCTGTCGCGGGCAATCGAAGCCGGCGAAGCAGCGGACACAGAGACCGGCATTGACGGCAAACTCGCGCCGCCCGCCGAA
>JACMIU010000512.1 GCA_014380985.1 Armatimonadota bacterium
GCCAGAATCGAGAGCCGATTACTTCGCTTCGGTTTCGCGGGTAGGTTCGCGGGACGGAAAAGTCCCCCGGCGACTTCGGCAACGATGCGGCGCGGCGCGAACCGTGCTGATTGTGCCATTAAGTAGTTCTTCGCGCCGACAATCGCCACCGGGGTGTTCGCGTCAAGCGCGGCAAGTGTCGCCTCGGCAACGGCTTCGGGCGAGTCCTGTACGGCGTTCTCGAACTGCCCGCGTAGCATTCCGTCCCCAAAATTGGTTTGCGTTCCGCCGGGGCATAGCCCGACAACGCGAACCCCGTCCGCACCCTGCTCGGAAAGTTCCACGGATAGTGCTTCGGTAAACGACAGCACGAACGCTTTGGTCGCCGCGTACACCGCCATAAACGGCACGGGTTGAAACGACGCGGTAGACGCGATATTTACGATACCGCCCCGATTCGCGGCAATCATGCCGGGCAAATATAGGTGCGTCAACTCAATCAGCGATTGTATATTGACTTCCACCATGTCGCGGCTTTTTTGCGGGTCGGTGTCGCTGAATGTGCCGTGCGTCCCCCACCCGGCGTTGTTGATAACCAAATCAACGGTCAAACCGCGCCGGTCGGTTTCGGCTTTGATGGCGGCGGGCGCGGCGGGGTCGGACAGGTCGGCGGCAATCGTTTCGACGCGCAGACCGTGCTTCTCAAACAGTTTGGAGGCAAGGCGTTCGAGGTCGTCCTCCGACCGGGCGGTTAGCACCAGAGCGCGAACGCCGCGAACGGCAAGGGCGCGAGTAAGGGCGGCTCCGATGCCGCGACTTGCGCCGGTCACGAGCACGGTAGATTCCGAATACGAATAGGCAGTCATAACCGGATTATACCCGCGTTATCTATGTTTCACGCCGAGCGACGGCAACCGCTTCCGGTTGCGAAAGAGTGGCACCACGGTTCAAAAGAGCGTCGAACGCGGTTGTGCCGAGCGAGTGGCGACACCGCGCATGATATGTTTCCACGTGCTGGCGCGTCTCCGGCGACATGGTGATACCGAGTCGTATTCTTCCCGCTTCGGCAATGCCATAGATTACCGCCGCCCTTTCCCATTCGCTCTTGTCGATCATCAGTTCGCCGTACAGGAAAAAGGTGGGATTCAAGCCAACATCGTCGCCTATCTGATGAAACAATCGAAACGCTTCCGCGAAATGTTGTTCGGCACACACAAAATCACCACACCCACGGTTTGCAACGGCGAGTCCACAGACGGCAAGCGCGATACCGGCTTCCTCGCCTATATCGTGGCGAACGGCAAGTTCTTCCTCGTGCGCCGCCCGCATCGCGGCAAAATCGTCGCGGGCGTCGGCGACGTAGCCTAAACTGTTCAGGCAGGTGGCGATACCGTGTCGGTTGTTCAGGGCGCGACCTTCGGAAAGGGCTTGGCGCAGAAGGGCTTCCGATTCAGTGTATCTTCCGCTCAACAAAGCAAGTGTGCCGAGGGATTGGCGGCAGGAGAAAACGCCGTTCGCGTCGCCACACTCGCCGAACGCCTCCAGCGCGGCAAGCAACGCCGGTTCCGCCATCGCCATGTCGCCGCTGATGCGGTGCAAAACGCCGATCTCCATCAGCACTTTTGCCCGCAGTTTGGTGTTAATTGACTTTTTCGCGGCGTCGGCTTGACGCAGGAACGATTGCAGGTATCCGCACCCTTCACGCACATACCCAGCCCGCCACAAGCGCGACAACCGTAGAGCAAAATCCAGCCCTAAATCCACCGGAACGCGACCGTCCTCCACGTGAGCAAGGGCGCGGCGAACATTGAGCAGTTCACGCTTATAGCGCAATCGGAAACGACTGGTCAACGGGCCGTGACCGTGCGCCGCGTCCAAATCGGTGATTGTCTGCAAAGACGCGATGTGCCGTAGCCGTAGCGCGTCGCCCTCCTCGGCGGACTCCTCTTCGGCGATTCGCTCCGAGGCAAACTCCCGAAGCGATTCCAGCAGTTCATAGCGCGGTTCGTCGGGGTCGTCGCCGTCAGACTCTGCCATCAGGCGAATCAGCGACCGTTCGCGTAATCGCGCCAATCCGTCAAAGGTGAACGACTCTCCTGCGACGGTTTCCGCCATCGTTGCCGTGAAGCCGCCGTGAAACACCGACAGCCGCCGCCAGAGCGTGCGTAGGTCGGGCGAAAGCAGGTCGTAACTCCAGCCGATTGTGTTCCAGAGCGACCGGTGACGCTCCACGCGGTCACTCGTTTTGCGCGACGCAAGCAACGCGAAGCGTTCGCCTTGCGCGGACAGTTTCTGCACCATTTGCCCCGGCGTTAGCACCGACACCCACGCGGCGGCAAGTTCGATGGCGAGCGGCAAGCCATCCAAAAGCCGCGTCAAAGTGGCGACCGCCTCGGCGTTTCGCGCCGTGACGGCGAAGTCGGGCGTCACCGAGCGGGCGCGGTCGGCGAACAGCGCGGCGGCAGGATTGCGAAGTAGCGCGGCGGGGTCGGTTTGCGACTCGTCCGGCAGGGGCAACGTTTCAACAGCAACGAAGCACTCGCCGGGAACCCCTAACCTACGGCGCGACGACACGAGCATTCGTGCTTGCGGCACGGCGCGAAGGAGGCGGGCAACAAACCGCGCCCCGCTGGTTTCCTCGACCTGCTCGAAATTGTCCCACACCAGAAGCGGTAGCGTCTCGGACGCGGCAAGTTCGCGCAGATGCGCCGTGACCGTGCCGAAATCGTCACCATCGCCGGAGCCTTGTGGCAGGTTCAACGACTCGCGCAGGGCATCGGCGAGTTCTTCCCCGCGCACCACCGATGCCACTGGAACCCAGACGCACACGCCCCCCCATGCCCGCGCCGCCTCGACCGACAGGCGCGTTTTGCCGA
The DNA here is from genome assembly GCA_014380985.1 of Armatimonadota bacterium. Taxonomy (GTDB): domain Bacteria; phylum Armatimonadota; class Armatimonadia; order Armatimonadales; family Armatimonadaceae; genus JACMIU01. The sequence continues at coordinate 2,856 of JACMIU010000512.1, forward strand.
TGCCGCCGGGACCGAGTAGCGTCAGAACGGAAACGCCAGCGTCGCGCAGGTATTCGCCGACCTGCGCCATTTCGCGCTCGCGCCCCCAGAAGCGCGTGAAAAAGTGCGGCAGCGGGTCGGTAAACACGGCTTTAGGCGCGGGAGCGACGGGCAAAGCGGCGTGTGCGGCGGTAGATTCGCCCTCCCCTGCCGCCACACGGTCGCTCGATTCGCTTTGTTCGCGGCGCAGTGCTACGGCGTCGGCTTGCGTGGTTTGCCCCAAACGACGGTGCAGTTTCTCGGACTCTTCCAGCGCGTTCAGAAAGCGCGAGTGCAAACGTTCGCGCACCTCCGAAACCCAATCGTCGTAGAAGCCGGGTAGAAGCGGCGCGGTGTAGATCGTGGTCGCGTCGGTTAGGTGCGCGAGGTGGGCGGCGTGGTTCTGCGGGTCGGTGCGATACACGCGGGCGGCTTGCGCGAGTGCCTCCTCGAACCGCGCTACGTCGGTCACAAACGCTTCGCGGCGCAATCCGATGGTCACGCGGTCGGCAACAAGGAGCGAACCGGCGGCATTGTCGGGCGTTTCGAGCTGCTTGCGAAGCGAGTTTAGCGCGACACGAAGCGATGCCCGTCCTTCGTCGTCGGCATCGTCCTCCCAGAAGCGTAGCGCGAGTTCTTCGCGGGGGTGCGTTCGCGCTGGAAATAACGCGAGGTAGGCGAGCAGTGCGCCGGTTTTCTGAGTGCGAAAGCGTGTTTCGACGCGCTTGCCGCAACAAAGGCGCAATCCGCCGAGCAAATACATGTTCCACGCCGTTGTCACTACCTTAGTATATCGCATTTTTCTGGGGGCATACGTCTTGCAAAACGTGCCGCGCCCGTGCTATTCTTTCTTTCACGAAGGAACGAATAAAATGGTTATTATTGTAATGGGCGTGTCGGGTTCGGGCAAAACCGAAACCGGCGAAGAACTGGCGAAACTGATTGGCGGCACGTTTTTGGATGCCGACGATTATCACTCGGCGGAGAATAAAGAGCGGATGCGAAACCATATCCCCCTGAACGACGAGTTACGCGCCCCGTGGCTCGCCGAACTGCGCGGCTTAATCGAGGACGCGCTCGCCAAACCGGGACACATGGTGCTGGCTTGCTCCGCGCTAAAAGTCGCCTACCGCTATCAACTGCGCGTGGATCAAAACAACGTGCGCGTGGTCTATATCAACGGCAACCCCGGTGATATTGCCGAATACATGAAAACGCGCAATCACGAGTATTTCGCTGGTCTCGATATGCTGATTTCGCAACTCTGTACGCTGGAACCGCTTCGCCCGTGGGAAAACGCCGTGACGGTTGACCGCACGATGGACTGGGAGTCTATGGCGAAAGAAGCGGCGCAAGGCTTGGGTTTGGTTTAAGCAAAAAGACAATTCGCGCCTTTCAGCGCGTCTTCAGAATCGGTAGTTACCATGACTTTGGAGCAGTCGAAACAATGGAATTACACGATGACGATGAGCCGGTAGGGCGCGTTTTGTCGCGCAAGGAAGTGTTCGCGCTGTTCGGCGGCGCGGGGTTAACATTGTTCGCGGGGGCGGGCTACGCGGCGGCGTTCACCATCGGCTTGACGCCGTGGGGAAATGTGGGGCGTTTTTGACGACGCCCCCGGTTGCCGGTACAATCGTAGCCGTGAGCGAAACCTTTTATGATGTGATTGTTGTCGGGGCGGGCCCCGGCGGCGCAACAACGGCATGGAAATGCGCCGAGCGCGGTTTGCGCGTGTTGCTTCTTGACCGCGCCGCGCAGTTGCCGCGCTACAAACCATGCGGCGGCGGGATTCCGGCGTCGCTCGCCACCCATGTCTCCGGCTTCGAGGAGTCGGAACGTTTTGCCGATTTGTCGGTGACACACCTGCGTCATTCGTGGAAAGGCAAGGACACCGTGCTTGCCGAAATGACCACAGAAAGCGGCGCACCGGCGCACGTTTGGATGGTGCAACGCGCCCATTTTGACGCATGGCTGGTGGAGCGGGCGCAAGCGGCGGGCGCAACCGTGCGAACCGGCGTCAAGGTTTCGGACGTTGCCGTGTCCGGCGAAACCATCACCGTGTCCACGGCGACCGGCGAGACGTTCGCGGCGCGGCACGTGGTCGGGGCGGACGGCGCGAAGGGGATTGTCGGGGCGCGGGTCGGTCTGCGGCTTGGCAAACGCTGGGGAATCGCCCGCGAAGCCGAAATCCCGTTTGAAACCAATGCGGGCGGCGACAACCGCTTCCACGCCGATTTGCACCCCGGCGCGGCGTACCTTGATTACGGCTCCGTGCCGAACGGCTACGCTTGGATTTTCCCGAAGCGCGGCTTTTTGTCGGTCGGGGCGGGAATGCTTCTGCCGAAAAAGCCCGCCGAGAACGAGGAAAACAACGTCGGGCAGGTGCTTCGCCGGGCGATAGATACCATGCTCGCGTCGGTTGGTCAAACGTTCCCCGAAGGGATGGACGCGCCGCGCATCTGGGGGCATCCGATTCCGTTTTGGACGGGCGCGGAACCGCTCGCCACTGCCGATAACCGCGTGTTGCTGGTCGGGGACGCGGCGGGCGTGGTGCAGCCGATGTTCGGCGAAGGGATTCAGTACGCGATTCGCACGGGGGATGTCGCCGCTGACTGCCTCGCGTCCGGCACGGTCGGTGAATACACGAACCGCGTCCGCGCCCTGTTCGCCGATGAGTTCGACGCCGCGCTACGTATCGGCAAGATGTTCTACCGCACCCCGTTTTTGTCGTATAAGTTAGGCGTCAAGAATCCGGCGGGAACCAAATTGGTCGGGCGGTTGATGGCGGGCGAGGCGCACCTGCACGACTTGGAACAGCGCATCTACGAGCGGCTACGCAATCCGCTAAAGCGCAAAGGGTAAGGAGTTTTTGCTATGAGCATGGTTATCGAGCTGGGTAAACTGCCGCTTCTCATGGACGAACGACGCGGAACCCTTGAGTTGCCGCCCGTATCCGACGAGGAGTTTTACGAGTTTTGCCAGCGCAACCCTCTGATCAACGCGGAGCGTACCGCGAAAGGAAATCTCCATCTGATGCCGCCCGCCGAAGCATGGACAGCCGGGGCTTTTTCCTCGGATTTGACATCGAGGTTTGGAACCGCACCCTGCCGGAGCCGGGAATCACGTTTGGCGCGAGTGCTGGGTTCAGGTTGCCGAACGGAGCGATTCGCGCCCCCGATGCGTCTTGGGTGTCAAAAGCCCGGTGGGACGCCCTCACCGCGGACACGCGGACACCCTACCCCCACCTTTGCCCCGATTTCGTTGTAGAAGTGCTACATTCGCCGGGGACGGCGACCGTAGTCATGTCACCGTCCGACCGAATCGGCGAGGCGAAAGCGAAGATGGTGGAGTACCGCGATAATGGCGCACGTCTTGGCTGGCTCGTTGACCGCAGGCACCACACGATTTATGCCTATCGCCCGAACACGCCGGTCGAAACGATCACCGACCCCGTGAGCGTTTCCGGCGACCCGGAACTGCCGGGGTTTGTCGCGGACTTATCCCGCGTCTTCGCGTAGAGTACCTTATGGAAATCATCGTTCGTGCCGCAACCGATACCGACGCTACCACTA
>JACMIU010000513.1 GCA_014380985.1 Armatimonadota bacterium
CGAGCAGATAGTTGAGGCGAAGCGACAGCTTCTCGCTAATCACGTCTTCGATTACCAACACGTGCCGCGATTCGACCGGTTCGTCCAAATCCTTCATGATTCGCACCACGCCCGATGCTTTAGCGTTGTCGCCATACGAGCCGACCGCGACAAAATCAAACGACAGCGGAATCGTGATCGAGCGCACCAAGTCGGCTAAAAACAGCGTCGAGCCGGTCAGAATGCCGACCATCACCAAGTCTTTGCCCTCGTAGTCGCGGGAGATTTGTTCGCCTAAAACGCGCACCCGTTCGGCAATCTCCGCCGCCGTGATTCGGACGGCGGCAATATCGTTATGTAAAGTTTCGGTTGTAGTCATGTTTCTATTTCTTTGTCGGTGATTCATTCCGGCGCGGTTAGTCTCCCTCCGGCGGGTAGAACGCCGAGCGTATCAGTTCGCAGGAAAAGTCTTCGCGCCCGCGCTTCCAAACGCGCCGCACCGCCACCACATCAAAGCGAAGCGGAACCGCCCCGTCCTCGGACAGTAAGCCCCCCTGTGCCGCGTAGGCAAGCGCGAGGCGCACGATTTGTGCTTGCTTCGATTTTGACACGGCTTCGGCGGGCGACTCGTCCGCGTTCTCCGGCGTGGTGGTGCGCGTTTTGACCTCCACAAAGCAAAGCGCGTTGTCCTCCCACGCTACAATATCGAGCTCGCCGCGCAGACGGTTTTCTTTATCGCTTATTTTTGCACCAAAGCGCACGTTCGTATCCACGATGCGGAAGCCCTGCGCTTCGAGGAAGACCACCGCCGCCGCCTCGCCCGCGTCGCCGATGGCTTTCTCGCGCCGCATCCGTTACTTCGCTTTCTCCAGTTGCGCGATACAACCTTTAATTAGGGTGATGAAGAAGCCGTATTTCGTAGCGGGGGCTTTGGTCTGTGCGTCGCGCAGGTCGGGGAGCAAACTCTTGTCTCCTGTCGCCGCGATACTTTGTGCACCCGCCGCCGCCAGCATCACGTCCTCGTTCAGAAGTGCGGATAGCAGAATCGCCCGTGCGTCGGGATCGCCTTTTTTCGCCACGCGTCCGACCGTTCCGATACCGATTGCCCGCAACTCCACCGGATTTTCCGGCTTGATAAACCCATAAGCGAGTTTCCGTGCCGCTTCAGGATCGGCGGATGCAAGGAGGGGCATCGCCACCGAGCGCACCGTTTCATCGAGCGACGGCATTTGCGCGGCGCGGGCGAGTACATCGGCGTTGCCTTTGGCGTCCCAAATCGAAAGGGCGCGAAGGGACGACGCGACCACGGCATACGGCGCGGTGTCCGTCACCATCGCCCGCAGGGTGGCGGTGTCTTCGGGCGTCGCGGACAGTTTGCCCAACGCGTCAATCGCCCCGGCGCGGCGGTCGAAACTTTGGTGCTTGAGTTCTTCGCGCCAGAACGCTCGCAACGGTTCGCGCTTCAAGTCCCTCAAGCCGCGCAGATTGTTGAACGCCGGAAAGCGTTCGGTATCGCCGCGAAGCACACCGACCACGGTACTAATGGCGTTGTCGTCAGGCGTTTCTTTGAGAAGCCGTGCCAGTGCATTTTCTCGGTCGGGAGCGCAGGGCGCAAGCCGCACCAGCACGAGATTTTCGCTTGCCGTTCGTTCCGGCTCCTTGCCGATTTCGCGCAAAAAGTCGCGGTCGGCGTCGAAAATCACCGCTTCGGGTTTGGCGGATGCCGAGACGCGGAATGTGTTTTCTACCGCGTTCAGCGTGACCGGAACTTTGGTGAGTTTGCCGTCCACAACCACGCCGATTTTGGTTTTCACCGTGTAAACCGGAGTGCCGTCCTTGGTGTCCTGCGTCTGCTTCACCGTGACAACGGTTTCCTTCGCCACCTCGTCATACACTTGCGACCATTCGATGACCGGATGCCCCGGCTTATATACCCACTGATCGAAAAACGGTTGCACATTCGTGCCGCTTCCCTCGCTCATAGCTTTCGCCAAATCCTGCGAAGTCACCGGTTGGTTTGCATTCGCGGTCAGGTATTGCTTGATACCTTTGAAGAACGCTTCGTCGCCGAGTTCGCGGCGCAACGTGTGCAGGATCACGCCGCCTTTCGGGTAGGCGTGGGAATCGAAAAGGTCGTCGGGATCGCTGTAGAAATCGGTCGAGACCGGGCGTTTGTACCGCCGCGATTCGCGCAGATAGGAGGCGATGTTGCGGGACGTTTCGTTGTCGTATGCGTTTTTGCCCCGGCTATGCTCGAAATAAAGCACTTGGAAAAACGTCGCAAACGACTCGTTGAGCCATGCATCGCCCCATGTCTCGCACGTCACATAGTCGCCGAACCATTGGTGCGCGAGTTCGTGCGAGTTCAGGCTTGCCATGTCGCGGTAGCCCGAACGAGCATCGGTCAAACTGCCCTCGCCGAGCGTGGTGGACGAGATGTTCTCCATGCCGCCGCCAAACTCGTAAACAGCGTTTTGCGCGTACTTTTGCCACGGGTACTTGACGCCGGTAATCTTGCTAAAAAACGCCAACATATCGGGCGTGTCGCTGAACGAATCGGTGATTAACGCTTTTTTGCCGCGTGGCACGGTGTATAGTAGCGGAACGCCTTCCCAAACCCCGGTTTGCGTGTCCATCGGCGCGGCGACGAGCGACATTAAGTAGGTCGCGTGCGGGTTCTTGATGCGCCATGTGACCGTATGCGTTTCGCCTCCGGCGTCCGGCGTGTCGGAAACGAGTAAGCCGTTGCCGACCACGTTCCACGCCGTTGGCACAGTGGTCACGGTTTCGGTGGTGGCAAAATCGTTCGGATAATCCCAAGTAATCGCCCACTCGCGGTTGTAGTCGGATTCGCCCTGCGTCCAGAATCCGGTGCGGTTGGGGCTACCGGGTGTCGGTGTCAGCCAGTGGATACCGCCGCCGTCGCCGAATCCGCCGCCCTGCTTTTTGCCCGCGACGTGTTCAATTTCTACCACCACGGGAACATTCGCCGGAAGCGGCGCGGTCGCTACTTTCACGAACTCGCCATCAATGGAAAAGGTAGCCGTTTTTTTGTTGACCGTGACTGCCGACACCGCGATTGATTCGCCTTTGTGAAAACGCAATTCGGTTAGCCCGGCACGAAGCGGGGCGAGCGTGTTTTGTGTGCGCCCGTAAATCAGTTTGTTCGCGGCATCCACGCGGGAAAGAACGCGCACGTTTTGCAGGTCGTAATCGCGTTCGGGCGCGAGTTGTTTTTTCGCGGCGGGCGCGGCAAACGGGTTCGGGCGCGGAGCTTGCGCGTGTGCGGCGATATTCACGGTCGCGGCAAGGCAAAAGAAAAGGGAGGAAACGGTTAGTCGGAAGAACATAGTTTGCATTTTACCGTATTTCCGAAAAATATAAGAATATTTTTCGGGGGCAAACGGCGCACCGATGACTCCCGTAACTTTCCGAATCTGCTGTTTTTGGACGCCGCCCCATAGTGATTGGGGGCATTTACGGTCGGTGCTTCTTTTCGTGATCGCCATCAATCTGCGCGGCGAGCGCGAACATTCCGATTAGCCCCGCCAGCACGAAGCCGAAAAAGAAGCCGAAGTAGAACGGCGCAGTAAGAATCGTGCCGAGGTAGCCGCCGAGTGCGCCTACGGCAAGCGAAATCGCGGTGATAATCAAAATCTTGTTGCCGATGCTCATGCTTTTGCTTTCCGTGTACTGCTAACCGCTTGCGGCGCGGAAAGTTCCGCTTGCGCTTTTTCGTGCCACGGGTCGCGCCCGGTAGCGGCGACGTCACGGAACAGGGTTTCGGCGTCGGCGTCGCGGTGCAAGCCGTGCAGGGCGATGGCGCGATAAAATCGCCCCTCGCCCCGTGCATCAAAGAGCGTTGCCCGCAAGCCGGATAAGGGCAACAAAAGCGCGTCGGCATCCGCGAACCGTTTGGCATCCGCGAACGCTTTGCCGATTTGGATACGCCACGCGAACGTTTGACCGAGCGCGGTGAACAAGGGCGCGAGAATCAGTACGCCACCAATCGCGTCCAGCACGACGCGAAACGAGGCGAGGGCGGGCGCGGCACGAAGCAGGAGTGTGATCAGCAAGGCGACCGACACGAGGCGCAGAAGCATCCACGCGAACGCCCGCGCTTCGCGCTTCAGCAGTTCGCGCTTTGCGGCGTCAAGCGTCGGTAAACTATTCGGGGGCGGGTTCTTCATCGGTTATGTTCCCGCTTTCGCCGCGCAGAAGCCGCGTCAGTAGTGCGGGCAGGTGCATCGCCACCGACGAGTTCGCGGTCACGAGGTCGGCTCCCGACTGCCGCGCCTTTTCGTGCAGTTCACGCTCGACGTGACCGGCGAACGCCAATACAGGAATCGCGGGGTACGTTGCCTTCACGAAGCGAATCAGCGCGAACGGGTCTACGCGGCGCACGGTGAGCGCGACCAGCACCGCGACTGGCGCGGGCGAACCGGACAGTGCCGCTTTCGCCGCCGCCTCCGACCCCACGACCGTGACGGTAAAGCCAGAGGGTTTCGCTCCTTCGCGCACCCGCGACCCCATCAGCAGGTCGTCGGCGACAAGTAGCAGAATTGGCGCGGCGTCGTTACTCATGGGTCGGGAATACCTTCGTCATCGGTAGCACGAAGCCGGGCAGAATATCTTCCGCCGTGAAAACGTCGTCGTAGGTCAGTGTTATCGGTTCGTGGTCGGGACGATGAACAATCATCACTTTGTTCTTCGTGTCCAGATTAATCACATATTTCACCTTGAAAAACAACCATTCGCGTATTCGTGCCGGGGTCAGTTCGTCTTGCCCACTTTCAATAACAAGGTCGGGTGTCGCTTCTACAAACCCCATACCACGAGTGCGCCTCGTAGTACTCGCCGACACAAATGAAAAATCGGGTGATTTCACCGTTGAGCCATGCCATTTGAAGTGGAAACCGGTGTTTGCAGCATAGCAGATACCCCGTTGTTGGCGCACGACTTCCACTCCCCAATACATAGTGAATCGTGCTACGGCTTGTCCACGCTCCGCGCCCATCGGTAGTGGCAACAAGCGCGGACGCCCTTGTATCAGTTCTAAATACCGATAGTCTGGGTTCTTCAGTAGCTCCGCGTGGTCAAGGAAGCCATTTACTACTTCGGTTAAGGTTGGCATAATCGCTTCTTAATCGTTGAGCCTCAGCACCGACATAAACGCTTCCTGCGGAATCTCCACCGACCCGACCGACTTCATCCGCTTCTTGCCTTCCTTCTGCTTTTCTAAGAGTTTGCGCTTACGGGAAATGTCGCCGCCGTAGCATTTGGCGATCACGTTCTTGCGGAGGGCGGAAATGCGTTCCGCCGCGATCACTTTGTTGCCGACCGCCGCCTGTAGTTTGATCTCGAACTGCTGACGCGGCAATAACTCCTTTAACTTTTCCACCAACAGTTTGCCCCGCGCATACGATTTGTCCCGGTGCGTGATGAACGAGAGCGAGTCAACGTCCTCACCGTTTATCTGAATGTCTAACTTCACGAGCGCACCGGTTTTGTAGTCGGAAAGTTCGTAGTCGAAACTCGCGTAGCCTTTGGTGCGCGACTTTAGTTGGTCGAAAAAGTCCATCACGATCTCGGCGAGCGGCAATTTGTAGTGAAGCATGACGCGACCGGGGGCGGGGTATTCCATGCGTCCGAACTCGCCGCGCCTCTCGCGTGCCATTTCCATCACCGTGCCGACGTATTCGGTCGGCACAATCACCATCGCTTCCACATACGGCTCCTCGACGTGCGAGATTTTCTGCGCTTCGGGCCAGTTCGCCGGATTGTCCACGTTTACCACGGTGTCGTCGGTGCAGAAGACTTTGAATACCACGCTCGGCGCGGTTGCGAGTAGTTCGAGGTTGAACTCGCGCTCCAATCGCTCCTGCACGATTTCCATATGAAGCAGTCCGAGGAAGCCGCACCGGAAGCCGAAGCCCAAGGCGGCGGACGATTCGGCTTCAAACGACAGCGCGGCGTCGTTGAGTTGCATCCGGGACAGTGCTTCGCGCAGGTCGGGGAACTGCGCCGAATCAATCGGGTACAAGCCGCAGAACACCATCGGTTTCGCCGGTTTGTAGCCGGGCAATGGTTCCATGTTTTCGCCCGCCTTGCCCGCGATGGTCACGGTATCGCCGACCCGACAGTCGCCGACCGACTTTATCGCGGCGTGCAGATAGCCGGTTTCGCCCGTGCGGAGCATATCCACCTTCTTCATGCTCGGCGTGAAGACGCCCACTTCGTCAATGACGAACTCGGCGTTCGTTGCCATGAAGCGCACCTTGTCCCCCGCCTTAAGCGAGCCGTCCTTGATACGCACATACGCCACGACGCCCAAATAGCCATCGTAGTGGGAGTCGAAAACAAGACCGCGTAGCGGCGCGTTCGGGTCGCCGATGGGGGGCGGAACGACACGTACCACGGCTTCCAGTATCTCGCTGATGCCGATGCCTTCCTTGGCGGACGCACGAATCGCGTCGGTCGCGTCAATCATCAGCAGGTTTTCGATCTCCTCGGCGACGCGGTCGGGGTCGGCGGCAGGTAGGTCAATCTTGTTGATTACCGGGATGATTTCGAGGTTGTTTTGCATCGCAAGGTTCGCGTTGGCGAGCGTTTGCGCCTCCACGCCCTGCGCGGCGTCCACCACGAGTAACGCGCCTTCGCAAGCGTTGAGCGAACGCGACACCTCGTAGGTGAAGTCCACGTGACCGGGCGTATCAATCAGGTTGAGTTCGTACTCCAAGCCGTCTTTGGCGAAGTACGGCATCCGCACCGCCGCCATTTTTATCGTGATGCCGCGCTCGCGCTCGATGTCGAGAGAGTCAAGGAGTTGGTGTTGCATATCGCGCATTTCCACGGTGCGCGTGGTTTCCAGCAATCGGTCGGCGAGCGTGGATTTGCCGTGGTCAACGTGGGCGATAATGCAGAAGTTTCGGATTCGGTCTTGGGGTACGGGCATGATTTCAGAGTTTCTAAGCGAACAGTGCGCCCCGTATTGTATCACGCGAAGCGCGGACGAATCCCCGCGCCCGTCAGGGATTCGTCTGCCTTCCCGTCCCGAACGTCATGCTGGCAACAGAAGGTCGTCTACGTTCACCGTGAGTTGCGGGACGGCGAGCAGAACGATTGTGTCGCCGGGCGCAAGCGTTTCGCGCTCGTACTCGCCGCTTTCTGGCGCAGTTCCTGCGCCTGAGGTCAGCGTGTGGGCGTACACGACGCGCCCCGCGATGTCTACCACCAGATACTGCGCGATTCCGGCACGCGCATAAACGCCCGCTTTCGTCGTCAGGTCGTAGTCGAGCGTCGAGTACGACACTTCGACCAAGAACGCGATGTCTTCGGGGCTGGGTTCGTTCGTCATGATGTCCGCGCCGGACTTATTGAGGACGATAATATCCGGTTCGGGGCGCACAACAACCGTTTCATTCGGCGCAACGGTGATACTGCCTTGCTCCAGCACCCTCTCGTAACCGAAGTGACCCAGTAACCATGCGTTGGCGCGGCTTACGGTTAGTGCGTGTGGTAGAAATTGTCCCATTTTGCGGATGATGACTCCGTTCATCAGTTCGTAGCGGTAGTTCAGGAACCCGGCGGCTTCCAGTTCGGCGCACTCGGCGCGTGTCCAGCGCACCGCGAACTCCATTTCCGGCGGCGCAGGCGGAACCGATGGCGCAGTTCCTGCGCCAGATATCGTTGACATAAGCATCGTTCTCCTTTCGGTATTCTATCGCGGCGGCGCGGCGGCGTTCTACGTCGCCGCTAACCGCGTCACTTTCATCGTGTTCGACCGGCTTCGTTCCCGTCCTCCGTCACGACGTACACTTTGTAGCAGTTCACCGCGCCGGGAACCACCAAACCCGCCGTGGTTACAAACTCCGTCACCGTGCGAACCACGTTGGCGACGTTGCTTTCCTCTTTCGTCTTGTAGGTCGCCGCGCCTGATTGCCGGATTTCGTAGCGGTCGAGACGGGGGTTCGTCGAGGGCGTCCAGTTCAGCCGCGCCTGATTTATGCTCGTGTCCCAAATCCCCGAAGCGTTCACCGGGTCGGGCGTGGAGCCGGGATCGGGCGTGTATTTGGGGAGCGAAAGCGTCAAAGGGTTGTCGGGTCCGAACTTGGCGAGGACGGCGGCGCGATATTGCAGCATTCGCGTCCGTGCGGTGGGAAGAAGGACGTCGCGGCGTTTGCGGGCGATTTTCAAGTCGGTATCGGCGGACACCAACGCCGCGAAAGTGGAGCGCAAAACTTGCAGTTCGTCCGTGAAATCGGAAAGAGTGTAGTCGTTGATAAGTTGAAGCGGCGGCGTGAACCCGGTAACGCCTTCCTCGTCGTTGATGCGAGTCCATAAAACCGCCATATCGTCGAACGGACGCAGGAATACGCCCTCGCTACGCGAAATATCAGGGGCACGGGGTAGCGACGAAGCGTACACGGTTCCCGTGAGTAGGTAGCGGACGGAGGCGCGGAACTGCGCGAGGCGCGGCGCAATCGCCGCTTTTTGCTGATCGCGCTGTCCGGCGACAAATTGACGCGCCCCGCTCCTGCCCTCGACGAACGTGATGGCGTTTTGTATCGCCGTGAGGGCGTCGGCGAACAGCGCGATGGTGTAGGCGTCCTTTAAGCGGAGCGGATTCGCGCCTAACGCGGCGTTGACCTGTTGCCAGTGTTCAATAAACGCTTGCATAGTTGGGATATAACTATTGATGGATGAAATGGGCATAAAACTTAAACTCCTTGACTACTATCATACGTGCCTAACGTGGTATCATACATACCTAACACAGTATCTTTTATAATCCGAACGCACAAAAGGCACATATGATACCACGTTAGGCACGTATGATACCGCATTAGGCACGTATGATACTGCGTTAGGCACGTATGATACTGCGTTAGGTAA
>JACMIU010000514.1 GCA_014380985.1 Armatimonadota bacterium
ACCTTTGAGGCGTACAACGAACCGGCGATGTGTACCAGTGGCTACGGCTTCACGCTTACCGCGCAACTGTTTCCCGAAGTGTTCGGCAAATCGAACAAAGCGCGGGCAATGGTTCTCAAGCATGAATCCACCGGTATCCGCATTCTGATGCTCTACTGGGTGCAATACGAGGACGGCACGACCAGCGGCATGGGCGATACGCCGGGCTTCGACTCGCCGGGGCGGCGTCTTCAGGTGGGGATGAACACCGTGGGTTCGGGCAAACAAGCCGTGATAGCCCGCGTTTACACGCGCGTCGCGCCGAGCGACGCCAGCGGCGCACAGGCGCGGCGCAATCTGTACGAGGTGGCACGTGGCTTGCACGAAGGTATCAAAAAAGATGGCAAGGTTTGGCGGCAACGCGAAAAGAAACTTGCCATTAAAGAAGGGGGCGCGTCCGGCAATGCTTCGTAATACAATCGTGTTGGCGACGCTCACGCTACTTTCAATCTTTGGCGTGGGGTGCGGCGATACGCCGTCCAAGCAAGGGCAAGACGCCGATCTGGTCTCCGAGAACCCTTCCATCAAACAGCCAAAGCCAGCCGGAACCGGCTTCCTGCTTCCGCTGACACCGGGGCGAACATGGCGCACAATCACCAGCCGCCCCCAGCAAGCCAATGTTGGCAGCGAAATGAAAGTAATGGGAAGTCTTCGCGTTTCCGATGGGCGTACCGGCACACTGGTTCGCTCCACACGCGGCGGTAAACTGTTTCGCGTGGAAGTGTTTCAACCGACCCCCGGCGGCGGTTTGAACTTGCTTGCTCTGGGCGAAAACGAGAAAAAACTGCTGGTCTTTAGCCCGGCGGTTCCGTTTCTGCCCGCGCCGGTAGTCGAGGGGAAATACATACAATGGAACGGCACGGCGCGAATTGACGGAAGAGATTACGCGGCGTCCGCGTTTCACCGCATCAGCGCGACCGAGGAAATTAAAACACCGTTTGAATCCTTAATCACGTATCGTCTTGATGGTATAATCACCTTGTTGAACGGTAGCCAGCGCATTGATTACCCGGCGGTCATGTGGCTTGTGCCGGGCAAGGGAATGGCTCAGCGGCGACTTGCCGACCGGGGTACGCTCGCCCTTGAAGTTATCACCAAGTTCTAATTTTGTCGTTTGATTCGCTTATTGCTATGACCAACGTTGCCCCCGACACCACGCCCGCGCCGGATGTTGCCCCCCCGAGCCCGTCGCCATTGGCGCGTTTTCGAGATGCCGCAGTCGCGGAAGCCGGAGCGATAGGTGCACTGGTTCGGCGTAGCCCCGAATGGGCGGTCATCCTCTTCGCGTGGCTTGCCGCCGGATTCATACCCGCGTTCTGGTACATGGGCGAGGATCACTGGTGGATTGAAACCGATTCGCCTCTGTTTTTCCAGCCCTTCGTGCCGCTCCTGTGCGCCGTGATCTTCTGGCAAGACCGCGAAAAACTGCGCGAAGCATGGGCGCAAACATCGCGTTCCAAGCGACACGGTTCGCCGTGGCTTCTGTATATCGGTTGCGTCATTATTTTAGTGTCGCACCTGATTCACGTGCTGACGGTGGCAACGGTCGGCTTGTTAGTGGTGGCGGCAGGTGTCATCTACCTCGCCTACGGTTGGAACGTACTCAAGGCAAGCCGCCGCGCCTTGCTATTTGGCTTGCTGATGATTCCCCCCCCGGCGACAATGGTCAGTGCAGCCGCACGAATCATCGGATCGCAGATATGGAAAATTATCACCATCGGATTACAAGCAGCCGGTAAGATTTGCTCGATGACACCGGGTGTCGGTACGGTGAACTTTCAAATAAGCGGGCAGGTGTATGAGATTGGCTATTCGCAAACGGCGGTGATTGTTTTCACGGGGGTCGCCCTGTTGTTCGTCGCCATATTACGGCGCGAGCGTTTCGGCAAAGCCCTGATCCTGATGGCGTCCGGCGCGTTGCTGGCGACCCTTCTCTCTATCATTGTGCCGTTTTTGACACTGCTTCTGCCCGTATCGCCGCTGACGGACAGTTTGCTCAAACTGCACCCGGCGTATTTAGCCGTGGTGTCAACACTGATTCCCGTGCTGGTGATTCGACGGCTTCGCGCATGGAGTAGCACGCTATCGCAAGGTTCGCGTGTGCTGAACAAGATGGGACAAGCCGCGCAGAAGGCAACGGATAAGGCGTTGTCTGGCGGCGCATCGCGCATGGATGGAAGCGTTGGACGCGCAGGTCGCGGCGTCAACCGTGGCTTTGAGTCTGTGATGGATCGTATCGGAGCCGCCATCGCCAAGCCGTTCAAGAGGAAAAACCGGAACCGCTGGTAGAAACGAAAAACATTATGATCGAAAATGGAGCCATTACCCCCGTTATTATCATCAGTTTCGTGGTGTCCGCCGTCGCTTTGATGATGGCAATCGCGGGATTATTCGTGCCGAAAAAACGCTTCTCCCTTGCCGCACAAGTCGCCCTGCCGCTCGCGCTCATCGCGCTGGTGGGAACCTTTGCGACGTACCGCTTCCGCAATGCCGGACAATGGCTTCCGCCGCTCCCCAACGAAGTGGGCAACTGGAAAGCGACCGATACGCCGATGTCGAAAGAAACGCTGAGCATCCTCGGCTATCCGATGGCGCGGGGCTACGAATATACCAACAAGTTTGGCGAAGTCGTGTATTCGACACTGGTTTGCGCGGGACCCTTTGAGAATTACCACGATCCCACGGTTTGTGTCGCCTCCAATGGATTCGCTCTTACCGCGAAACAGACGCTACCGATGGATTTGCAGAACTGGAAGGTTCGCGCCATGATTTTCAAGCAACCGCGACCCGAAGGCGATCTGCGAATCATGATGTATTACTGGACGCAGACGCGCAAAGGCGAAACGGCGACCGCCGCACGGATGGGTAACTTCCGCGATATGGGCGCACGACTACAAACCGGCTACAGTTCGGTGGTGAAAGGCGACCAGAACGTGATTCTTCGCATCTATACGATTGTAATGCCGGACGACCAGAACGGGGTACAGGCACAACGCAACCTGAACGAAGTGTGCCGTGCGACCTACACCACTTTACTGAACGATGGGACGAAGAGATAATGAAACACAAAGCGATTTTTCTTCTGCCCATTCTTGTTCCAGTGCTTCTCCTCGGCGGATGCCGATCGGATGGCGCGGATGGCGGCGCGGATAGCGCGTTCTTCCGTACACCCAACCGCGAAAGCGAAAAGAAGCCTGTCGTGAAGGATCCGATTAC
>JACMIU010000515.1 GCA_014380985.1 Armatimonadota bacterium
CCGTTCTGGTGTCGCGGGCGAACTCGGCGGCAAGTCGTGCCACAGTCCAGTCTCCCGGCTTTTCCACCGCGCCGGAAACCGAGACCAAGGCAGGAGGCGGGGCGGGTTCCTGCGCCCTCGCGCCCGTGAGGGCGCAAACGCAGAAAAGAATCGTAACAAGTCTCGTGAATCGCATGGGTTTGCTTACGGCACGAGGGCGGAAAAGTCAGACACCGTGAGCGTCGCGGGCTTGCGCCATTTCGCCGAACCGTCGTAGCGGAGCGAAACGAAGCCTTCGGTGTGGCGGAACGGGTAGTGCGTGTGCGCCGCGTCCGACGCGAACGGGAACGCGAGCCACGGCGTGCCGGGCGCGTGGGTTCCGCGGGTATCGGCGCAACCGGGGGTACGGGCGTGTTCCCAAACGTGCAAGACGGCAGGATTGACGACCTCGGCATCGGGTCGCCCCATCGGGCCATTGGTGATGTAACTCATCGCATAGCCGACCTGCCCGTCGTAGCCGGGGCTGTGAAAAATCTCGAAGTTCTTGAAATACGGTTGCAACACGCCCGCCTTGTTACCGGGGTAGGCTTCGGGCGGCAGGGCGGGTTCCACCGGCTTGGTGGCATCGAACGGGGCCCACCACGTTTCATTAACCCCTGTGGACACCGTAGGCAACACGCACACCACCACTGCCGGGTTTTGACACAGGCATTCGGTATCGCCCGTCTTATCGGGGCAGGAGCGGTAGCGTGGATTCACACCGTCGTAATCGTTGCGGTACATGGCAATCGCCAAACCGATTTGCCGCAGGTTCGACAGCGACGACGCTTGCCGCGCTTTCGCCCGTGCTTGCGCGAAGACGGGAAACAGTATCGCGGCGAGAATCGCTATAATGACGATGACGACAAGCAGTTCAATTAAAGTGAAACCTATCCGGCTTAGCGGGAAGCGCGACGGGAGAAACGGGGCGGGTTGCGGCATAATGAATCGGTTCTTACAAACGAGTGATTGACGCAGGTATATATTACCATATGGTTTATATACCTGCATTCTATCTAAAAAGAAAACATTTTGAAGCCAAAAAACGAACTATGTAATCAACTTAAAGCCGTGCGAACCCGTCTCGGTATTAGTCAGCAAGAATTGGCAACCGTTGCTGGGGTAGCGCGTCAAACCATCGGTGGGATCGAGGCGGGAACCTACGCGCTGTCGTTGCCGGTCGCGCTTCGTGTAGGCAAAGCCCTCGGTTGCTCCGTCGAAGAACTTTTCTGGCTTGAAGGCGACCTGCCCACCGTGACGGCGAAATCGGCGGAAACGACCGCGCCCGAAGTCGGCAAGTCGGTTCGCGTCGCGCTGGGGCAAATCGGCGGGCTATGGGTAGCTTCCGCGCTCACCGAAGGCGCGGCGTTCCGGCGCGAGATGGTTCCCGCCGATGGTATCGGTACGTGGAGCGCGAGCGGCGACCTGTCCGTGGAACTACTGGACACACCGGAAGCGTTGGCGCAAGCGGTGTGGGTAGCGGGGTGCGCTCCGGCGTTGTCACTGTGGACACGCTCGGCGGAGCGTTGGCATCCGGGTTTGCGGGTTCACTGGTTCCACGCCAACAGCACGAACGCGCTCAACCGTCTCGCCGGTGGGAAGGTGCATATCGCGGGCGTTCATCTGACGGACGCCGCGACCGGTGAGCAGAATGCCCCTTTTGTACGGGCGGCGTTAGCGGGTACGCCCGCCGCACTGGTCAACTTGGGGACGCGGGAAGAAGGCTTGATAGTCGCGCCGGGGAACCCGAAAAATATCAACGGCGTCGCCGACCTGCAAAACAAAAACATAACGCTCATCAACCGGGAAGCGGGTGCAGGTTCGCGGATGCTGTTAGATGATTTGCTTGCCGGGCAAAACATCGGCGCGTCCGATATTGCCGGTTACGAAACTCTTGCGCCCGGTCATCTCGCCGTCGCCGAAGCCGTGCAGGGAGGGCAGGCGGATGTCGGGGTCAGCACCGCGTCGGTCGCCACCACATACGGACTCGGCTTTGTGCCGCTTCGCGCCGTGCGCTACGATCTGGCACTACGCCGCGAATCGCTCGACCTGCCGAGCGTGCAACAGTTAATCGGCACATTGCACCATCGCTGGGTGCGTTCGCAACTCGCGGTTTTGGGCGGCTACGACACCGCCCGCACCGGGGAAGTCACCGAACTTTAGTGACCGTCGTCGTCCACGCTCGAAAGCCGGATTTCGATATTCTCGCGGTTCTCGACGCGATCAATCATGCCGTCGTTCACCCACACCACGCGGTCGGATACGTCCAGCATACGCGGGTCGTGTGTCGCGGAGATAATCGTCACGCCTTCTTCTTTGTTCAGTTCGCGCAGAAGTCCGATAATTTCCTTGCCGGTTTTCGCGTCCAAGTTCGCGGTCGGTTCGTCGGCAAGTACGATGGATGGGCGGTTCGCCAAACTTCGCGCGATCGCCACGCGCTGTTGTTGCCCCCCCGACAGTTGCGACGGTTTGTTGTGGAGCCGATGCCCCAAACCGACGCGCTCCAGAATCTCCATCGCCCGAATTGTGCCTTCTTCGGCGGGCATCCCGGCGAAAATAGTTGGCAGTTGCACGTTCTCCAAGGCGGTCATGGTGGTCAACAGGTTGTACGACTGGAAAATATAGCCGATATTGTGACAGCGCAGAAACGCCATTTCCGATTCGCCGAGTTGCGCGATGTCGGAATCGGCGATAAAAATACTGCCGCTGTTCGGTCGGTCAATCCCGCCGATCATGTTGAAGAACGTTGACTTTCCCGAACCGGAGGGCCCCATGATCGAGATATACTCGCCGCGCCGAATGTCGAGCGAAATACCTTTCAGGGCGCGGACGACCTCGTTGCCCATCTTGAACTCTTTGACGACATCGCGGGCGCGTACCACGTATTCGGTTCGCACATCGCCGCCCGCACCGCTCACCGCGATACCGCTCTTATTGCCGCTCCCGGTCGTCATCGCTACTTTTTCAGTTGCTACAGCCATAGTTTTTTGTTGAACCGCCAAGACGCGGAGGACGCAAAGACCGGAGAAGAACAAACGAGATCTTTTCTCCTCTTAGCGCACTTGGCGTCTTGGCGGTTAGTAACCTTTCGTTTACACGTCAATTCGTAGGGCGGCGGCGGGCGGGATCGAAGCCGCTTGCCGCGCCGGGATATAGGTCGCAATCGCCGAAAGCAACGCGCCCACGGGAATGCAAAAAAGGAACGAGCGCAGGATGTCGCCGCCGTCTAAGGAGCCGTACCAGACGGTTCCGGCGGGGGCTTCCTTCGGCACACCGGCGATCAGTTTCACCAGCACAATCGCGCCCATACCGACCAGCCAGCCAATCGTCGACGCCAAAACCCCGGTCAGTACCGATTCGATCATAAAGATTCGCACCACGAACGCATCTAAAGCTCCGAGGCATTTCATCGTGCCGATTTCGCGGAACCGCTCCGACACGCTCATCAGCATCGCGTTCGTGATGCCAACCGCGCAAACGAGAAGCGACAAGCCTATCAGCCATCGGGTACGCGCTTCTTCTGCCGCGTCCACCTGCCCGGCTATCGCTTGCGATGTTAGCACCGATGCTAAGAACGCGATGCCGAGCGCGACACCCCCGGCGGTAATCATCGAACGCCAAAAGCGCACCTTGATAGAGCCGAGTGCGAACTGGATAGATTTTTTCCACGGCAGTTGTGGTTGCGAATAAATCTTCTCTTTTCGCCCGCCCGATGTACCGCCCGTATTTGTTGCTACACTCATAATTATTGTTTACGCCGCTCGCTTGCGTCCTTGTTTCTGCGGCGTGGGTGCTTTCGCCGTTCCTGCCGTTACCACCGCTATCAAACGTCGTTCGGCGAGCATCTTCAGATACGCCGTGACCGACACTTCCGACTGCCGCTTATTGAGTCGATACGACGCGCCAATGGCTTTCGCTATCGCT
The DNA here is from genome assembly GCA_014380985.1 of Armatimonadota bacterium. Taxonomy (GTDB): domain Bacteria; phylum Armatimonadota; class Armatimonadia; order Armatimonadales; family Armatimonadaceae; genus JACMIU01. The sequence goes on from JACMIU010000515.1 coordinate 3,943, forward strand.
TCCACGTTCGTTTTGCCGTCGCACATCTCCCAAACGTCCGACCCGATTTCGTCGAGCTCCACCTTCTTAAAATCGGGAACCTGTAGCCACCGCGCCACCAAGTCCGCCCACCGGCTATGGACACGCGGAATCTTGAGCAGTGCGACGGCGATGTTATCGGACTTACGCTCTTCCCGCGCCCACTCGATGCGCGGATGGCGCACGGGGCGGGCGGCGAGCGTTTGCTCCCGTGTTACTTTCGGCTTGCCGGTGATTCTTTCCTTTAACGCTTGGAACATATTATTACTTCGTTGCACCCGCCACCGCTGCCACCGGGTCGGGTTCGCTTCGCGGACGCCGCGCTTGCACCAGATACATCTTGTTCGCGGATTCGTCTTCCCATGCGACGCCCGAAAAGCGCGTTGCCGGTTTCTGGAAGCGCGTGAGTTCCTGCACTACCTCGATCATCGGTTGACCGAACGCGGGGCCGCCTGTGTACGTCACCGCCGCCAAATCGCGCACCCGCCCTTCCGATACGCTATAACGCGCCTGTCTTAGTTCCCCTTTGGCATTCGCGGCAACCCAGTCGTCTAAGAAGGCTTCCTTGCGGGCGACGTTCGCCACCGCCCATTGCTCGACCGACAACCGCGCCGTGTGATTCTTCACAAACGACAACCGCAGATACACGTTCATCAGTTGCGCCGTGACCAGTTCATAATCGGTTGGCACGGTTGTATCCAGATCGTAAATCGCCCAAACCCGTTGTCCGTTCACCGCGTCGTGACAAGCCATTGACCCCATCACCGCGTCCGACTTGCCGACCAGTCCGCCTTTGCCCGATACGTCCCCCGTGACCTGCGCGATAGTCACCCGGTGGCAAACCGCGCAGTACCAGATGGCTCCGATAGCGCGTTTGTCGCCTGTCCAAGTGAATCCGGCTACCGATCGCTCCGGTCGCACCGTCACGCTTCGCGGGGCGTCCGCGTCCTTCGTCGTTAGCACGAGTTTTTTCTTTTTCGCCGCGTCGCGCAACCGCTTGAAATACGCTTCGCGCCGGATTTCGACATCGGGGGGCTTGACCGCTCCCGGCTTTGCCCACGGTATCAGCGAAATCGGTGCCTTTTCCGTTGCCCACTTGACTTCGAGCGAAAGGTTTTCGCCGTCGTCCACGCGAAAGTAGCCTTCGCCCGATGTGCCGGAATAGCCGGTCATGTCCCACTCCACCGGCACTTGCACCGTGTAGCCCTGCCAGCCAATCGTCTTGCTTAGAACGGCAATGGCTGCACCGCCTTGGCAATCAGAGCCAGCGCAATCGCGCCCATCGAAATCAGCCCCGTGCCGCACGAGAACCCGGCGAGTAGCACCGGCGCGTAGTCGCGCCACTTGTGTGTGCCAATTTTCTTCTCGAAGTAGAACTTGGAGAGTAAACCGCCAAACAGCATCGGCAGGGTGTCGCCGGGAAAGGCGTTCGCGCCGCCCGCCGCGCCGTAGAACGCGAGCAGGGGAGCCTTCGCCGCGAACATCACGCCGTACAGCACGAGCGCGGCAACCGTCCCTCCGGCGATAATCGGCGGTTTCAGTGCGTCCAGCACGAAGGTCGCACCATCGGGTTTGTTGATCTGATTGAAAATCGCTTGGTTCGTCGCCGTGATGGGCCACAATCGTTGCGCGAACGGGTACTGCGCCGACGGAATCGGCGACGTGTGCCAGATGAACTGCCAGTACAAAAGACCGCCGATGATGATAAGCGGGAACATCAGCAGTTCGGCTTTGATGACGCTGGTGAACTTCGTCTTCGTCAGTTCAATCTCGCGGAACGACTGCGCCAAATGTCCGTAGTCGTGGAGCGGGAGAGGCGCGAACCAAACATCCACGCCTTGATAGCCCGACCGCATGATCGTCAGTTCTTTGAGGAATGGGAAGTTCACGCCTTGCGATGTTAGCCCGAACATCCGTGCCGCGATAAACGAGTTGATCGGCGTCCAAACAAGCCCGTAAACGACTAACAGCCACAGCGGGAACGTCGGCAACAGCCAGTGCGACGTGGCGATATAGGCGATTGTCGCCCCGAACCACACGAGTGCCGCCCACTTCACCGTTGCCGGGGTGTCGCCGCGTCCTTTGGGAACTACGTCCCATGCCCCGCGATCACCCGCCTTGCCCCGCGCCGCATCAATCGTCGCCTTGATAATAATGTACAAACCGATCAACGCGATAGCGATCTGAATACCGATACCCGCCGACATCCAGAAGTCGAAGTTCGTGGCAATGCGCGTGTTGATGCTTTCCATGCCCGGATGCCACTTTGGCAGTAGCCCCATGTTGTAGAGAACCGGGTTTCCGAACCACTGACACACGACCGAGGAGATTGTTGTTCCCACCACCATCGAGAACGGTAACACGAAGCCGATTAGCACCTTGCCGAGGTCGCCCGAAAGGTTGACCGGCGCGGCGGGCATGAATGTTTCGGTGGACTTCATAAAGTCGGCGAACGGAATGGGGATTAGCGTCACCGCCGTGCCGAAGATCGTACCGGTCAAAACAGGAATGGCGATATAAAACGCGCCGAAAATCAAGCCAATCGTTGTGCCGGTAGAGAACACGCGCCACCGCCATGACTCCTCTTTGCTCGACGCCTCGGCAAGCGCGGTCGCCCCCGATGCCGCCACCGACGCGAGTGGGAAGGGGAGACGCTCCACGTCCGACGTAGCGCGGAACAGAATATAGCCCGCCGGAATCCACGAAACGCGCTCCAAAATCTGCGTCAGAATCAGAACGCCAATCGGTTTCGCCCAGTCGGGATGAAACCACGCGCCTTGAAAAAACGTGCGCTGGATAATACCGACCGCTTCGGGTTGCGGCGTGACCCAATCGGGAATCTCGCGGGCGATATTCGCGGCTTGCGGCGACTGCACGAAATACTGATTCCAAATCAGAACACCCATCGGCCCCCCCGAAATGCCCCGGTCGCCGAGCGCGACGTAGGCGAGACCCCCGGCAATGTAGTACAGCAGGTAGATTTCCTGCCGCGACAAGGGCAGGAACGAACGCCGGGCGACTTCGGCGAACAGCACGATTGTCACCCACTGCGCCGCCGCCCCCAAGCCCTGCCCGGCGACCAGACCGAGGTAGATGGCTCCCGGCATCATGATCAGCGCGACGAACAAGGCTCCGAGGATAGACTTAATCGTAAAGCCTTCCTTGAAACCGTCGGGTTCGTCCTCCACGTAGCCGGTATTGAGGTCACTCGCTTCGTCCACCTGCTCACGGGCGGCTTCGATGTCGGGCGATTCCTCGATGTGCGGCGTGTCGTCGCTCTTGTCGACGGGTTTGTTAAATAGGTCTGCCACTAATTTACTGATTACTTCCTTGTTTCCAAAACTTCACTAAGCATCGCACCGAACTTGAAATCACAATTTGTGATTTCAAGTTCGGTGCAAATATGCCCTATACCGTCGCGCCCGGCACTGTTTCTGTTTCCGGCTTCGCTTCGGCGACCGCTTCGTTCAGATACCGCTCGCGTTCGCCCTCGCCGAGGGTGCGCCAAATCAGGAACTGTTTTCTTAGCGTGTTCAGGAAGCGGCGGTTGACGCGCTTCCAGTTGGATATGTCGCCCGATACGCGGGTCAGCGTCAGGCGCAGGTCGTACACGTCCTCGAAGTCGGTCGGCACGGTCTCGAGGCGAATGAACTGCGACACGCCGAGGTCGAACGGCGCGAGCCATGCCTTGCATTCCACGCGGTACGCCGTGCCGTATTCTGAATCGAACGTATTGCGCGTGATGTTTTCAGTGATAAACTCGCCGACCGAATAGCCTTCATACGAGCGGAACCATTCGGCAAGGAAGCCGTTGATGCCCCACGCCTGATTTCCCGTCACGGCGAACGGCAGTTTAATGCGCCAATCGTCGCCTTCGGGTTCGGGCAGTACCCACGTTTTGCCCGACGCTGGGGTAGCGACTTCCGCCGCCTTGTTCGCGGGCCAGATGGTAGACAGTAATACCACCGCTACCACGATTAACGTGGACAACACTGCCGAAATACTCGAAAAGTTTAGTTGCAAACCGTTCATCAAGCCGAACGTGGACAGCACCTTCGACACCAATTGCCCGACGACGTAGCCCGCGACCGCGCCTAAAATCGCGTACACGAACGCTTCCGCCATAAACAACGTGCCGATATTCGTAGCATTCAAGCCGATAGACGAGAATACGTGAATCTCCTTCACCCGCTCAA
>JACMIU010000516.1 GCA_014380985.1 Armatimonadota bacterium
ACGATGAACGGTCGCACCGCGTTTAACACAACGGTAGGATCGGAGTAGTATTGGAACGTATCTTCCGAAATGCCCGTTCCGCTGTTGGCGGCGGCGGCTTGATCGGTGACACGGCGACCGGTGCTAACACCGGGAAGCGAATAGATGGGTCCCGTATTCAAGCCGAGAATGTAGGCGATACCCGCCGAGTGCCGCGCTTCGGTCGAGTGAATCGCCACCGCAGTTTGAACATACGCCTTATCGGTAGCCGTCGTGAAGTTCATAAAGCCCGCCGCGCCGAGATATGCCCGAACGCCGGTTTCTTCCACGGCATAGATCAGTTCCAGAATCGAGCGCAGGTTGGCGGTGGTTCCCGCCGGGAGTTGGTAGCCACGCTGATTCGGTTGTGCGACCGGTGCGCCGATTCGGGTGAGCTCGGTTCGCAGGAAGTCGCGGTGCGTCGCTTCCACATAGCCATACTGCGCCAGATACAAAAAGCCGATTTCGGCTTGCGTCGCGGTCAGGTTGCCGGTAGCGATGGAGCGGGTGTAGGCTCCCACGGTTTCGCCGGTTCCGCTGTCCAACCCTTGCGTCAAGGGGCGACCGGACGCGGCGTTTAACGCTTGGCGGTACAGGTCGGCTTCGATGTCTTCCAACATCAGCGCATAGTTCAACACAACTTCGGTAGCGTTGCGACCGACCACGCCGGGGAAGTTCGTGTTGTCGAAGAACCCGACGTTCAAATCGTTGTCGTTGTTGTCATCACCACCACAGGCGATGTTGGTTCCGGCAAGCATACCCGCCGCGGCGACCCCCAAACCCGCCGCCGTCATGCGTGTAAAAAACGCACGGCGCGACACGGGGTTTCGACGAATCTCGTCGAGATCGTAAATCGTTTCGTTCACAGACAATTCCTTTCGCTCCGCGCACGGTTAAATGCGTCGGAGTAGTCACAGTTCAAGGAGAATACATATCGTCGTTTTTTGCTTTACAGCGACGCTGATATGCTTGTTCCCACTCACGTAGTGTACCTAAACATGGCACGTTTTTTGCTAAGGCTACGTTTTCTTTGTCGCGGTTCGTCACACGGTTGTTGGGCGAATGTCCTTGACGTGAAGATCCAGCGACGTATTGCCGTTCCACTCGTTGGGCTTCGGTCGGTAGGCGATGTCAACGCGGTCGCCGGGCAACAGCGTTTCGGCGACGGCACCGTTCTTGAACCACACCGCCTTGCTGTTGCCCGCCATTCCCGGCAAGGAAAGCCACAGACTCAGCGTATTCGAGTCGGCTCCGACGCGCTTGACGCTGACCACGCGCACCCCCCGCGTCGCAAACGTCGGCTCTTCGTTGCCGCGCCCCCACGGCTCCAGCCTATCCAGTTCGTCCATCAGTTCCCATGTCAGGGCGCGACCGTCGGGGATTTCGATGTCCACGGAAATCGTCGCGGACAGGTCGGACAAATCTATCGTGTCCGCCGCGAGCTCGTGCAGTTTGTCACGGAACGCCTCGAAGTGTGCGCCTTTAATGGAAACGCCCGCCGCCCCCGAATGCCCACCATAGCGTCCGAGCATCCCGCAGTCGGCGCACACATTCAGCGCGTTGAGCATATGAAACTCGCCAAAGCCCCGCGCCGAGCCGTGGTACTCGTCGCGCTCCTTGTTGTAGCCGAGCAGAATCACCGGGCGGTTGTACAAACCGACCAGATTACCCGCCGCCACTCCGATAAGACCGCTCCGCCATGCTTCGCCCGACAGCACCAACACGCGCCGGTCGGCGTTTTCGGGAAGCAGTGCCAGCACCGACGCCTCGGTCGTGATGCGGGTTTGCTCCTGTTTACGTAGTTTGTTCATTCCGACAAGGTCGGCGGTCAGTTGTTCGGCTTCGAGCGCGTCCCGCGTCGTCAGCAACCGAAACGCCAAGTCGGCATCACCCATGCGCCCTGCCGCGTTCAAAAGCGGACCGAGTTTGTAGCCGATGTCCTCCGCGGTAATAGTTGTGGCATTGCCAAGATCGTAATGCGCCAAAATCGCCTGAATGCCTTTTCGCTTCGACGACGCCAGCGCGGTCAAACCGTGCGTGACGAACAGCCGGTTTTCGCCGACCACGGGAGCCATGTCCTGCACGGTTCCGAGGGCGACCAGATCGAGAAAATGGTGACGAAACGCGGTGCGGGCGGACGGGCGGACGCGCTCCGTCACGGCATCGAGGGTTTTGTAGGCGACCGCCACCCCGACAAAATCGCGGAACGAAAGCGCGTCCGCAACATCGCGCACCGCGTCATCGTCGCGGTATGGATTGACAATCGCACAAGCGTCGGGAAGCGTTTTGCCGGGGCGGTGATGGTCGGTGACAACGACATCAATCCCCAGCGATTTGGCGAGTGCGACCGACTCAACGGCTTGAACCCCGCAGTCGGCGGTCATGATGAGTGACGCCCCCGCGTCTTTTGCCCGCTGGACGCCCGTAGCCTGCAGATCGTAGCCATCCGAGCGACGCGGGACGTAGCCGACAACTTCCGCGCCGAGCGATTCGAGGGCGCGAACGCAAAGCGCGGCGGCGGTTACGCCGTCGGCGTCGTAGTCGCCGTGAACGAAAATCTTCTCCTTGTTCTGCACGGCGGACGCGATTCGGTCAACGGCGGGTTCCATGCCGGGCAATCGGTACGGGTCGGACAGGTTGGCGACATCGGGCGACAGGAAAGCGCGGGCATCTTCGGGAGTGCGAACGCCGCGATTGATGAGTAGCGTCGCGGTAATCGGCGACAGGTCAAGGGCGCGAACAAGGGCATCTACGGCGGCTTGGTCGGGCGTGGCGATTTGCCATTTTACGTTAGGGGAAGAAGCGTCATACATAGTTTTCGGGCGGCGGACTTGATACGAATTGTACCGTGCCGCGCCTGATAAGGGTAATCGGTAGCCCAATGGCGAACCGGAAAACGGTATAATAGTCTTGGCACGAAAGGGCAAGAAAATGGCAGCCGCAACCACTCCGATACCGAAGGACGCACTCTACACAAACGGCACGAACGGCATCAGCGACACCCCGCACGTGATGACGTGGGACGAATACCTGAGCGAGCCAACCGTTTACCGCCGCTACGATATTGTGGAAGGAGTGCGTATATTTACGTCTGCGCCGCTTGTAGGGCATCAAGAAATCAGTGCGAATGTGAATGATTTGCTACGCACCTATCAGAAGCGAACCGCTACGGGACGCACACTTTACGCCCCGTGCGACGTGCTGGTTCGGCGCGTTCCCCATATACAGGTGCGGCAACCCGACCTGCTTTTCGTCACCAACGACCGATTAGCGAGGCAACCCGATTACCGGACGGCAGGGTATTTATCGGTGACGCCGAACTTGGTGGTGGAAATCCTGTCCGACAGCGACCGGAGAAGCGTTGTCGCCGCGAAACTCGCCGACTATTTCACGATTGGCGTAGATGAGATTTGGATAATTCGCCCTGAAGAGCGAACCGTTGACGTGTTGGTACGTAGCGTTGCCGACTACCAAACCGACGCGACGTATACCGAAACCGATGCCCTCATTTCGGCGATCCTGCCCGGCTTGTCCGCGCCGGTTGCGGGCATCTTCTCGTAAAAATCAGACGGTAAGCGGGAAGGTTGCCCTCCCCGCTTACCGTAGCGGTTACTTGACCGGTGCGACCGACGCAAGGGTTTTAGCAACCGGGGTTGCCTTCTTCGCAGTAGCGGCGACCGGTTTCTTGGCCTTGCTCACGGTATCGCAACAAGCCGCGCCGGGCTTGCAGCACGCCATGCCGCAACACGACACGGGTTTTGCCACATCGTCCTTAGCGAACGCGGACGATGTACCGGCGGCGCAGACGATAACAGCCGCGAAAAGCGCGGTTAAGAGGTTTTTTCGATTCATTTTGTGTTCCTAACAAACGGTGATTGGTCGGTGGACGGGTACGCGCCGTGAACAGTTGGGGCGCGGCGTCCGAAAAAGAGATACGTTGTGCGTAGGTTAGGCGAACGGGGGGGCGCGGGTCGGTGAGCCGCGAAGTAGCGCGGCGCGGGGCGCGGTTTCGTTCCCGGCGCGAAGGGTGACAAGGTTAGCCGCGAAAACGGGTGGCACAGGCGCGGCGACCAACGTTGCCGGAATCGTCACCGGTTCCGACACCGGCGAAAGAATCGCCGGGGTTTCGGCGCGTTCCGGCGCGGCGGTGATTTCACAGCAACAGCCGGTGGAAGGGCTTTGCACAGGGGCGAGTTGCGCTTCCTGCGGGTGGCAACAAGTCGGCGTTTGCGCTACCGGCTCCGGCGTCACCGCGCAGTGCGCCTCTCGCTCCGCCTGTTTCATCGGGCAATCGGCACGAAATGCGGAAACCGACGGCGCGAAAAGTCCGCCGATAAACAGCAGAAGGGTAAGCCAAGCCCCGATTTTTCGCGTCCGTAACATTACAACCATTGTACCATCGGTCGCCGGTTTATCGTTCCCGCCGCGTTTCTTTGATAATTTCGTGCGCTTCCAAAATCTCCGCCATCTGGGCATACGGGTTGCGCTTGTTTTGCTCCGCTTCGGCTTTGAGTTTGGCATCCAAAGCGCGAATCTGTTTTAGTTTGCGCGACGCATTCCAGAGTAAGTAAACGATAATCGGCACACCGATAAGGTAAACCACGAGCCGGACGATTTCATAAGTAGTCATAATTTCGAGTCGGCACGGGTTTGCCGCGCCGTTTCTTTTGGTATAATACGGCGCAAGCGGCGCGATAGGTTCGCCGTTTTTAGCATATTTTAGCGGGACAGGCGAAACAAAACATGGGCTGGGGCAGTTTAGGACGACAATTAGCAGCAGGAGTCGGGCGGACGTTGGGCAATAGTTTGCGAAGGTATGTCGCGCCCGCGCTTCCGGTAATTGTGACTCCGGTCGCTATTGGCGCGGCGATGTCCGCCGCCGCACTCGCCTTGTTTTTCAATATCGCCGACGATGTGCGCGAGGACGAAGGTGTTTGGCGGTTCGACCACGACGGTTTGAAACTCGGTCTCGCGCTCCGCAATCCGCGCCGCACCTTTTTAATGAACACGGCGTCCGCGCTCGCCCGCCCCGACATCATGACCGGCGTCGGCTTTTTCGCCCTGCTGGGCGCGTGGCAAATCCCGAAGTATCGCCCGCAGTGCCTTCTGCTCGCCGTGTCGCTGACCGGAGGCGGCATCATGATTGGCGGCATGAAAACGCGCTACGGTCGCGCCCGCCCGACATTGATTGAGGCACTGGCAACCGAAGGCACGTTTTCGTTTCCGTCGGGACACTCGTTCATCTCGCTTTGCTTCTACGGCATCCTGACGTACTGGTGGTTCCGTACCACGACCGACTTCTTCAAGCGCGTCGCCGTTCTACTCGCGTCGGGGTCGGGAATCGCCTTGATTGGCGCGAGCCGCGTGTATCTGGGCGTTCATTATCCGAGCGACGTGTTAGCCGGATACGCCGCCGCCGTGCCGTGGCTGACCGCGTGTTTAACGGCGTACCATCAGTACGAAAAGCGCGTTCAGGCGCACCTCTTGGAAGCACCGCCGGAGTTCGAGTACGAGGAGTTGCCGGGTTTTGACGCTCCGCGTCTGTTGCCCGCCGGTTAGAACGCGGCGCGAAAGCGGGTATCTATCAAAGCATGGATACTCCGCCGAAACGCCGCGAAACCTTTTTGCCAACGGGCGATTTTCCGTATGATATTGATTTCAGGTCCACGGATTTCCGGGCGCACCCGCATCTTTACCGTGTCGGCAAGGGCGAGCAGGGCGTGTTACTTGTCGAGCCGTACAAGAGCGAGATTTTGCCGCACTGGCGGTTTGCGACGCCCGAAATCGCCCACGAATCGAGCGAGGCGATTTGGGCGATGTTTCAAGGCTACCTTGACGCGGGCGATTTTGTCGGCGCGGACATGGCGCGAAAGTTCCTGCAGATGGGCTATACCCGCGCCCGCCGCTACGCCAACCACAAAGGCGGCAAAAAGTACGACGGTGCGGTTCCCGACGACAAACGCGGGCAAAGCGGGGCGCACGGTCGCACCCAACTCCCCCGGTCGCCCGAAGACCCTGTAAAAGCGGAATCGGCGCGAATCTTCTATGACAAGTGGAAAGACGCCCGCGGAGACGCCCGCTACGTCGCGCAAATGGCGGCGTTCAAAGCGCGATTTAGCGCGATTCAAAGTCTTTCAGAATCCGCTCGGTCTTGA
>JACMIU010000051.1 GCA_014380985.1 Armatimonadota bacterium
ATCGTTTCGCGTACCATGCTTCCCACTCCTTCTCAAACATCGCCCGCAGGTCGGGCTTCCACGCACCGAGGCGACCGTTAGTCAGGTTCGGCTCGTTGATAAGCGAGATCCACGCCAGTGCCGGATCGTCTTTGTAGGCGATTTTTGTGTACGGGTTGACGTGATTAAGCAACTGCTTGCTGAACGCTTTCCAGTTCGCCATCGCCGGGGGCGATACCAGCACGGCGTCCTTAAAATCGTCCATGCCGCCCTCGGTCAAACCCATTTCGCTCGGCTTCACGGGGCGCGACACGAAAAGATCGGTTTTGACGTACAAGCCGCGCTTTTTGCAAGCGGCGAACAGGTAGTCCAACTTGTCCAACTGGTCGGCGCGGAATGTCAGCGAGTCCGCCGCGCCGCGCTCGATTAAATCGCCCTCGTAGTGGTGTATTCGCACCGAGTTGTAACCGAGGCGCATCAGGCGTTCCGCAAGCGCGTCGGCTTCGGCGTGTTCCAAATAGTTCGCCGAAAAGCAAAGGTTGACGCCATAGAAACGTTGCGCGGTGTTACGCTTTTCGTAGCCGAAGTGCCCATCGGGGCGCACGATCACCTTGCCGTATTTGCCCGCCGGAGCGTCCGACAGGAACGGCGCGAAGTCGAGAGCCGACCCCGGCACGATGTCCAGCGTTTTCGGCGACAGGGGAATCCAGTCCGCGCTCGCGGTCATCACGAGCGGTTTTTCCTCTACCACGGCAATCGTTTCCGGCACGGTGACGGTGAAGGTCACGGTTTCGGTTGTCCCCGCTTTCAGCGTATGCGCGGTCAGGAAGCCGACGCGAATCTCCAAATCCGAGCCGCTAAACACGCGGTTATCCTGCAAAAGAAGCGCGTTGCTTCCTTCGGGCGCGACGGTGAGTTTGCCCGCGCCATTCTTCTGAAAGATTACCAGCCGCCCGTTGCTTCCTTCCAGCAAGCGCGTGTCTTTCGCGGCGGTGGGGATAACGATGGTTTTGTCGCTGAACACCGCGCCGCCCCCGACATACGCGCCGACGGGCAGATTGATCGAAACGTGCAAATCGTTGACCGGCGTATCCTTATCGGCAGTGAACGTGACGGATACGCGCAGGTTCTTGCCCTCGGCGGTAACAATCGGCTTGACGGTAATTACGCTTCCTGCCGTTGTCGCCACGATTCGCGCCGTACCGGAAGCCGGATCGAATGTCGCACCGCGCTGTTGCCAGCCCGGCTCAAAAATCGCCGCGCTAATCGAGGCGTAGGGTTTCGCATTGGCGCGAAGCGAAACATCGCCCGCTTTTCCTACGACTGCCGTTTGGGCGGTTTGAGCGGTTGGTTTCGCAACCGGTGGCGCGGCAAGCGTCGCCGGGGGATGGACGGCGCAGGAAACGGGTAGAACAAGGGCGCAAAGCGCGGGAACAGTGCATCGTAGCAGTTTTCTCATGCGGTCAGTATACCGCGTCAGCGGCGTGAAACCGATTCGCGGTAGACGATACTATGCGGCAAAAACTCTTTGGTCGGGGTTTCCGATACGCTCTCCGCGCCAATCTGATCCAGCAGAATCGCGGTTGCCCGTGCGCCTAAATCATACAACGGTTGCCGAACCGTGGTTAAAGTCGGAGACATTTCGCGGGCGAAACGGATGTCATCGAAGCCGGCGAGCGAAATATCTTCGGGAACGCGAATCCCCTGTTCCGCGAGCATCTGTGCAGTAATCTCGGCGAGCCTATCGTTGCCACACAGAAGCGCGGTGATGCGTTCGGACGGCAATTTTTTCTGCCGATTTGTGAGCATTGTCTCCAAACGCTCCCGGCTTTGCTCAAGCACATACGACCCCGGACGTAGCACGGCGTCTGGCGCGAGCGGAAATCCGGCATCGGCAAATGCCGCCTCGAAACCGCGCTGACGCTCGTTCACATTTTCGTATTGATCTTCCCCGATTAGAAAGCCGATATGCCGGTGTCCCTGCCCAAGAAGATAGGTAGTGATTTCCCGTGCCGCCGTGAAATTGTCTATGTCCACACTGCTCGACTGTGTATCTTCGCTACCAGAGTTGATCATCACAAAAGGAAAGCCACGCTCACGTAGCGCGGTGGAAATACCGATAGTCGGCGGCGCACCGATAAGCAGAAAGCCGTCGCAACGACCGTCGGCAAATCGTCTGAGCTGCGCCTGTGCATTGTCCCATGCCCCGACATTGAGCAAGGTGACGTTCCATCCGCTCCCCATTGCCGCCGACAAAACGCCATCCAATATGTTGGTCGCATACGGGGTATTGCGTAGAGGATATTCGGGATCAAGCCAAACGAAGACACCGATAGTATGCGTACTTTGGTTGCTTCCGCCACGCGGGACGGATCCCGGACGATACCCCAGCGAACGCACCGCCTTCAAAACCCGCTCCCGTGTTTCCGCCGACATATTGCGAGTGCGGTGATGTAGAACGTGCGAAACAGTGGCGGGGGAAACGCCACTTAATCGAGCGACATCACGAAGTGTTGCCATAAAGAAATACTTTCTGCGTACCGATAAAGCAATGATACTGTAACGCGAATCGGTTGGAATTGTCAAGTCTGGCATGGTATTTGCTGTTAGAGACTTGACAGAAACACGGAACGAAGTTATAATAAACGTGTTTAGTTGGACACTCTGTGGAAAAATATGCCACTCATAACACCGAAAAAAGAAGGACGAAGAAGTTGAAACAAAACAACTCGAAGCAACGTGTACAACGCGGCGGCTTCACCCTAATCGAACTGTTAGTCGTCATCGCCATTATTGCGATCCTCGCCGCGATCCTGTTCCCGGTATTTGCACAAGCCCGCGAAAAAGCACGACAAACTACCTGCCTGTCGAACCAGAAGCAAATCGGTCTTGCAATAATGCAATACATTCAGGATTACGATGAAGCGTATCCGCAAGCAGCGGCGTATTCGACGATACCTGGCGGTGGCACAGCCCCCGAATATTGGCAGAATATGGTACAACCCTATGTCAAGAACGGTGAGATTGTCGCGGCGACCGGTCAAAACTACGGGCGTGGCGGTATTTGGGAATGCCCCTCATTTCCTGAAGATTTCGGGCAAGGGCAGAAGTATGGCGCGAGCGACGGACTATTTGCAGGCAATTATCCCTACCAACTCCCCGCTCAGAATCCAACAATTCGAGATGCAGTTTCCTCTGCAGTTGTTGACGCCCCGGCAGAAAAGATACTGATCGCGGAAAAGGGTCGTAACGGAGCGATATGGGGATATGAAACGTTCTTGACACTACAAGATTGGTGGACGGATGGTAGTGTTTTCACCGGGGGAGTGTATGATCCGGCGAAGGACAACAGTCGGCGATCTATAGACGCGATTCACAACCGCGATGTTGCTTTCAATGCCGATGGAAGTGCGAACACTCCCTGGGAGGGTGGAAGAACGGTTCGCTACCGACATAATGGGGTTGCCAACGTCTTGTTTGCCGACGGTCATGCCAAGGCAATGCCCAAAGGCAGCATCAGATGGTATCAAAATGTCTATATTCCCGGCGTTTACGAAAACAATGTCCAACAAAACTACTCGTGGCACCCTAACGCACCTTACTAATGAGTGGTTCGGGGCGGGGCAACACAATTGCTCTGCCCCGGCTTTATTAAAAATTATGCGATCATCATACCTAACTCTATTTTTCATCACTTTAACCGTTGCCACATTAGTTACAGGTTGTAGCGATAAAGCAGGTGATACGTCGTCCGATGGCGCGACCATGGCTACCGCGCCCCGTGTTGCACCATCCACACAGGAGGCGATAAAGACGCAACAACAGAATGAATCTTCAGCGCGGTCACGCAACGCCGCACCGACAAAACCCTAAAACCATGACAACTTTTGACAGACGTACCTTTGTTGGTGGGGTAGCGACCGTCGCGGCGTCGCTTGTGTCCGGTTCCGCTTGTGTTGCCGCCGAACCGCAAGTAGCTTCCCCGGTTCCTGCGCCGAAACCTTCGCCCTCGCCCGACAAGTGGCGCGGTGTGAACCTCGGCGCGTGGCTGGTGCTGGAGAAATGGATGACGCCTTCGCTGTTCGCCGGGCTGAAAGCGGGCGACGAGTACACGCTTTCGCAAGAGCTCGGCAAAACGAAAACTGCCGCACTGCTCAAAAAGCACCGCGACACGTTTATCACCGACGCCGATTTCGCATGGATTGCCGAACGCGGGCTAAACGCCGTGCGCCTTCCGGTCGGCTACTGGATTGCCGAGGAGAACCCGCCCTACGTTTCCGGCTGGGCAACCGTGGAACGCGCTTTCGCGCAGGCGAAGAAGCACGGTCTCGGCGTGTTGCTCGACCTACACGGTGCGCCCGGTAGCCAGAACGGCATGGATCACAGCGGAAAGTCGGGCGAACTCGGCTGGCACAAGTCGCCGGAAAACCTCGCGCAAACCCTGCGCGTTCTCGAAAATCTGTCGGCACGGGTCAAGGGTTATACCAACCTGCTCGGTGTCGAACTGCTCAACGAACCACTTTGGGATGTGCCGATGGACGTTCTCAAGAAATTTTACCGCGACGCCTACCCGCTCGTTCGCAAGCAGATTCCCGCCGACAAGTTCGTGGTGATGCACGACGGTTTCCGTTCCGGCGACTGGAAGACCGGCTTCGGCGAACCCGACATGAAGAACACGATACTTGATACGCACCTGTATCAGTGCTTCACCGAAGCCGACAAGAAGCACGATATGCACGCCCATATCGAAATCGCGGGCTTGGAGCGCAAGCGTCTTTTGGACGAAATGCAAAAAGCGATGCCGGTGATTGTCGGCGAATGGTCGTGCGGGTTGCCCGGCGAATCACTGCGCGGATTGGACGCCTTCGAGAAGCGCGTCGCCGAACGCGCTTTTGGCGACGCGCAACTGATGAGCTACGAAACGTCCCGCGGCTGGTTTTTCTGGAACTACAAGACCGAAAGCGAAGGCGGTTGGAACTTCCGCGACTGCGTGAAGCGCGGCTCGCTCCCATCACAGTTCGGCAACGTTTGACGGTGTGGCTATGTTGTTGCGGGGATGTTTCATCCTCCGGTTGGGGGCGTTCCGCCTGCGGATACGGGCTTACCGGCGTACAATAGCGGGGCGCGTTATCTAACCGGCTTACCTTTCGTCCCCCGCGAATCCCGTATCCGCAGGATACTCAGGCGGA
>JACMIU010000517.1 GCA_014380985.1 Armatimonadota bacterium
GCGTCCGTGACGACGCGACCGCCGGAGGACTGGTGGCTTCTCTATCCGTCGGACGGCTAACGCTAGGTCAGTTCAACGCGGTTTCGAGTGTGCCGATCAGATCGCGGGTGTAGCCAAAGGGCATCTCGCCGACGCACTGCTTGCCCGAATGTAGCAGGGTTCGCGCCTCCGTACTCGCGCCGAGTTTGACAAGACTACGTGCCATGCCGAGGTCGCGCAGTCCGGCGTAGAACGGCGTCGGGTTGGGCGTTGCGGCGAAGTGTGCGACACATTACGCCCATTCCCGGCAAAGATAAAGCAGATTCCCCATGTCGCGCAACTGGTAGGCGTACATCGCTGGGTCCTTTTCTGCCATCTACTGTGCGGCAGTGAACGGGGCATACCCACGTATGCGACGCGACACTAATTCGGTATTCGCACGAATCCCATGCAAACCGTGCGCCTTTATCTGCGTCTCGACCTCGGCAAGTTGGATTTCCGCGCCGATCCGGTTTCCTTGCCGAGCCATCAACTCCGCCATTGCCAAAAGGAGCGATACACGCTGGTACCGTTGCTCTTTATTGGGCGGAGTCATGGTTTCCAATACCGATTGCGCTTCGGAAAGCCGGTCAAGACGCAGCAGTAGATGACACAAATCGGACTGTCGAAACAAAACTTCCGCCGCGGCACCGCCTTCCTGCGCGGTCTGCACCGACTTTCGCGTCAAAGAAACCGCCGCTTCCGGCGCGAGATACGCCATATTCGCCGACAATAGCGATTCGAGCCAAGCCTTTTGCGGCAGTCCCGCCACTTTATCTCGTATGTTGTAAAGCGCGGCGATATTGGCTTCGATAGGATTGCCGGACGAAACGCCGTGTAGCGTATACAGAGCGGTGAAGACGTGCGGTGAGAGCGGTGCTGTGTCGTTCTGCGCGACCGTTAAAGCACGACGGGCGATCCGGAACGCACTCGCTCTGTCCGTGCCGTTACCCCTGAGCCACTGCGCGTGACGCGCCCAGACCGCCGCCACATCGCGCAATTCAACCCGTTGCTTTTCGTACAAAGAACCCATTTGCGCCGCGAGCGACAGGAATGATAGGTCTTTGTCTGGCGACAAATCACTCCAAATCACGTCTTCCATCGCGTCAAAAATCGTGTCCCGGTTCCTTGGCACGGGGGCGCGGTATCCGGTCGCCCGCGTCGTCAAATATGCCGCTTCCGAGCCGGACCCGCCGAGCGCGAAGCACAGGGCGTGAAGCCCCGCACCGCCCGGAAGCGTTAGCCCGTTCTCCCACTGCGTCAACAGCGACTGCCGAACCCCCGACCGCCGCGCCGCCTCGCTTTGTGTCAAACCGGAGCGAAGACGTAACGCCCGCAATAAATCGCCGACCGTCAAAACCCCTGCGTCCTGCGACTTCAGCCACTGCACCGCACGCGGAGCGAGTACACGCTCGTGACACTGCGCCCGTGTCTGTGCCGAAACCCCGAGCGCGTCTAACACGTGCGACAATTCCGGCAAGCGCGGCACGGTCGCGCCCGATTCCCACCGGTATAGCGTCGTTTTGTGAATGCCCGATTGCGCCGCGAGTGTGCCAATCGAGACACCGCGTTCGCGCCGTAGCGATTTAAGGGTCGCGCCAATTCCTTCGGGGGAGTCGTGCATGGTTCCATTATGCCGGAAAAGTTGCACTTTCGCTGTTATTTTCCCACGCGAACCGGAAGTGCTTTATCATAGGAGCCGTGCGGCAATACGGTCCGCACACAAATCGCTCATCTGAAGGAAAAATTATGTCTCGACACCACATGTCTCTGCCCGTTGTTCTCGGGCTTTTCGCACTGATCGCCTCGACCGCGCCTGCCCAAGCCGTAGTCTTTAGTAACTTCGGCGCCGGCGACACATACAACATTGGCAACGCCGCCGGGGTTTTCGGCTCCAACTCTATCGCCGGACAAACGATTCGCCGCGCCGCGTCGTTTATTCCCGCCGCCAACGCGCCGCTTGCGGACGCCCAAGTGGCGATTTCCTCGCAAACCGCGTCTCCTAACATCCTCCTTTCCATTGTCGCGGATAACGCCGGTTCGCCGACCGGCGCGACCTTGCGAAGCAGCGTTCGGTCCGGCATCACGACGCGAAACATCTACACGTTCTCCTTCACCGGCAACGTGCCTCTCATCGCTGGAAACCGCTACTGGATTGTTATGGAACCGTTGGACCCGAGCGGTACTCTGAACATGAGTTGGTTCTATAACAATACAGGTAACTTGAACTTTTCCAGCCGATTCGCAAACGGTTCATGGCAAGCCGCGAATGGTATTGCCACAATGGCGTACCGCATCAACGGAACCGTGGTCGTCGTGCCGGAAACGGGGACGCTTGCGCTGTTGGGTGTTCGGCGTGGGGTGTCGTCGTGCTCCGCCGTCGTAGCGCCGCGTATTCGAACAGTCCCCCGCCCAAAAAGTCGGGGGAGATTTACTTCTCTCTCTGCGGCGAATCGGCGTCGCGTTAGCGCAAATCTCGCCGGTCGTCGTGCTGGAAAGTGGTACGCTCGCGCTGGTTTTGCCCGCGCTGATGGTCGGTTTCGTCGTAGCGCGGCGGCGCAAGTAACACGCGATTGCGGCGGGAAGCGTGGGCGACGAAGGGAAATCACTCCGTGCCACTCTCTCCCACGCGCCCGTCTGTCGCGCCGGAGGCGGGCACACTCGTGCTCGCGTTGCCTGCGACCGGTTACCCCGGCGTGATGGTCGCGCGGCGCGGGAAGCCCTCCCCATAAACGAATCGAAACGGGCCAAGGTATCGCTACGGAGACGGGGAACCGATTGTACGCGAGGCAACCGAAGACGCCCTATACCGTGACGCTCAGGAAAGCGGGCACGGCGGCGAGCGTCGGGACGAGGTGGGTGTGGTAGGTGTCTTCGAGTTCGTCAGTGTTCGCTCCGGCGATACCGATCACCCAACCGCAACCTGCCGCCGCGCCCTGCCGCAGATCTATCGGACTCGAACCGATCCGGGCGAC
>JACMIU010000518.1 GCA_014380985.1 Armatimonadota bacterium
CACCGCACCGACCGCCGCCGAGCGCGTCCGAACCATCGGCGCGGATACCTGCCTATCGCACCTCGCCGCTTATCGAGCATCGAAAACCGCGAAATCGGTACGATGGCTTGCCGCTTGCCTACAGGCGGGTACGTCGTGGCTACAAACCGAAAAGGAAACGCCCCGCTCATACGCCCCCTTGACACGCACAGCCTCGCCCCGCATCGTAACCGCCCCCAAGCCCCCCGATACCGCCCCCGGTGGCAGAGACGCGGCAATGGCGGCATGGAGACGGCTCCGCAACGGTATCGGATTCGGTGAAGGTTGCCGAACGTGATAGCCAGCACCGACGCCGAGCCGGGCGAACCGACCGCCGAGAAGTGGTACAGCACGGCGCAAGCGGCAACGCGGTTCACCCCGGCAATCGCCCCGCGAACGATGCGGGTTTGTGCCGCCGATGCCCGGCATGACCCGGCACGGGTGCGACAAAAGCGGCGCGGTAGTTCCCTCTCTTACGAACTGTCGGAAACCTACCTACGCGAAATCGCCACGCAGAAAGGGTGGCAACTCGGCGACACTACGGACGGCGGCAGGGATACGGAACGTGCCGGGCAGGACGCGGAACCTGCCGGGAACAGTGGCGCGGAATGCGCGCCAAAGCCGGGAACGGATGCCGCGATCATCTCGGAAATGCGCGGCAGGATAGCGGATTTACAGGAAGCGTTGCGGCATGAAAAGGAATCGCACAAGCGGGCGGAAATGCTCCATGCGGGAAGCCTGCCGGAGTTGACACGGTGGCGCGAACGAGCGGAACAGGCAGAAAACGAACTGCGGCAGATAGCGGCATATACCGGGAACGATGGGGGACGTGCCGGGCATGATGCGGAACCGACCGGGAACGAGCAGAAGCCGACACCGCGCCCGTGGTGGCAGAAATTGTGGGCAAAAAAATAGTTTTGTAAATCGGGAACCCTTACGTAAGATATTACGTAAGATTCAGTGTGTGTACCGAAACAAGAATCGAGAATCTGAACATGAACACCGACCAACTACGAGACGAACGACGTGCCGCAGGGCTGGATGCCGCGACGCTTGGCGCACGTGCTGACGCGCTTTTGGGGCGAATCGCCGCGACGCGGGCGGCGCACTCGAACGCCGAGTATCAGAAGCGACACCGGGCGAAACGAGAGGCACAGGCGCAAGCGTGGCGCGAACTGGAAAATACGTTTCTGCCTGATATAGAGGCGAGAGCGAGTGTAGCACCTCAACCCCCAGATTATAACAGCGTCCGTGATGCCTACCTAACCGGTTTCCGTGATGCTGTTTCCCATCTACGAATCTACGTGCAAAGCCGGGGGGTTTTGAGGGCTATAGACGCCGAAGAAGCCGAGTATTAAAAGACGGTGGAATATAGCGACGAAGATGCCCCCGCAATTGTATGATTATTTAACGCGCCCGTGGTGGCAGAGATTGTGGGGGTAGCAAAAGCAAACGCCCCGGCATCCGAAGATACCGAGGCGTCCTTTGGTGGAAAACGGGGCGCATGGCACACGTCTTATTTTTTCGTGGACGCGCTACATTCGCCGAGGACGGCGACCGTAGTTAATCCACCGGGCTATGGCGTAAGTTCCTTACGCCAGAACCGCGACCGGCGCAACGTGCTTTGCCGGTGAAATCCTGCTCATTCCGTTCTGGTTCGCCAACTATGCTACGGTCACGGTCGCCCGTGAACGAAGTATGCGGCTACGGATCGAGGATCAACTCACGATAAATCGTGCGACCCACACCCAACGGTTCGCCCCTCTATGGAAATTGTCGCAGGAACCGGATTTGAACCGATAACTTTTCACACTAAGCGGAACGGATTCCCAAATTATCCCACCCTGCGTTGGAGCGGCAGATGGGAATCGAACCCACTCAAAGGCTGACCGACTCAGCACTCCCGCGTATTTCCGAGATTGTACCCCGCCCGCTTTTATTTTGCAACATAACCGACATTATCGGCGCACTTGTGTTCTGTAATTCGGATTATCATGCTCAAAACCAAATCTGGACACTGGCGTAAGGGACTTACGCCATATTTCGCCGCGAAAATCCACCGCGCCGTTTATTCCCCGGCTTGCTTCGGCTTGCGCCCCGCTCCCGGTCGCTCGCCGCCATGCTCGCGGGGCGTCCAAGCGTCTACGTCCTCCGGTCGGTACAGTAGCCGGTTCAAGTCGCCGTCTTTCCGATAGCGCAGTTTGCCGCGATACCCCGCGTACTTGATGGTTATCTCCGGCACGTTTCGCCCCAACTGTTCGGACTTTCGTTTGGCGGCTTGTTCCAACGTCAGATAGCCTACTCCCTCAATCATTATCACTCTCCTATCATAACACATTGGATACATGAAAAATAATTTACAATCAAGTATCTAAATAGTTGCGTAACCTTCAACACTATGTTATCATATATCTAATAAGTTACAAGAGCAATGCGAAAAGGAACCGAACCATGCAAGAACTTGAAACCGGCAAAAACAAAAACACCGACACACCGAAGGGGCATACCGTCTGCCCGCACTGCGGCAAAGTTATGCGGTGCTTAGGCGGCAACGCTAAGAAGCACCGCGAATCATGCGCGAAGAAAGCGAACTAAACCGATGCCCACCGACAATATCAAGCCCGGCAGACCAACGGGGTGCTATGCCCCACGTCCGATACGACGGACGAACGAACCGGGAACGTGCCTTTGGTGCGGCACGAAACTCGCTAAGCGACGCTACACAGACGATTTAGGGCAACGCGGCGACAACGCTTTTTGTAACTTGTCGTGCGGCTACCTGTTCGGTGTCCACATGGCGATAGCCGGGGAGCGGTTCGTAGCGTGTGATGAAACGAAAAAGAAAGCGAACTGAAATCAATGACACGCCAAACCTTCCGAACCCACGACCACCACGGCAACCCGCACCCGCCAGCGATGCTCGCCTTCCGCGCCGCACAAGCGAAACGAGATACCCTGAAAAACCGGCTCCACAAAGCGAGTACGAACCCCGCGCTGATGACGAGCGCGGAATACACCGCCGCGCAAGCCGAACTGCGAAAGATGGATGCCGAATGTACCGCGCTCGGAAAGATTGCCGACGCCGAAAGATGCTGTTTGGGACAAACAGCAGTGAAAGCGAACTGAAACGATGGAAGATAAACCCGAACGCATGACTATCACCGCCACGGCACACTGGGGCGAACCCACTTCGGTACAAAACGCGCCGGTCACGCACCCAAAGCCCGACCGAGTGTATGGAAACTTGTCGCTCTATGGTTTGGAAAACGGTAGGTACGTCGTGGACGAACGCGAGGTCGGCATCATTACCGCGTGTGAGTACACTCTGCAACGGGAAGGGACACGAGAAGGCACGTTCCAGCGCATTGTGCTTGCATGGAACGCTTGCGAGGGCGTTGCGAACGAAGAACTCGAACCCGGCTACGTCGCAAGCCTAAAGGCGCGAATCGCCGACGCGGAAGCAGAGAACGCCACACTACGCACCGCCCTTGCCAAAGTGATGGGCGACACGGATACGAAAATCTGTGGTGTCTATGGCGAGTTGTACGTATGCCGTTTTTGCGACGTGCAGTACGAATATGACGCGGAGAACGAGCCGCACGGTATTCCGTTTTGCCCTTCGCCGGATTGCCCCGCGCACATCGCCCGCGCCGCTAAGAAGAAAGTGAAGGAAACAAAATGACAAAAGAAGCGATGAGGGATAGAATCCGCGAACTGCACGAAGCCTTGTACGCGGTTTGCGACCTATCAAGCAGGTACGACCAATGCAGCGACTTCGGAGACGGAACGCCGCGCCGCTGTTCTTACTGCAACGAACCGGCGACCGACGATAACCAGCACAATTGCACGAACGAACGATGCGATATGTTCCGCGCCCGCGCACTGTCCGAACGAAACCCGTTTGAGGGATTGAACGAAGAATGATGTGACAACTCCCCCGGCTAAAGCGCGGGGGCTTCTATAGCGGTCGCGCCGCTAACGCCGTGTTGTCCCACGGCTTTTAGGATATTGATGGCGGCGTTCGTGTCACGGTCTAATGACAGTGAACACATAGGGCAAAAATGCCAACGCTCGCTTAGTTTCTTTTTCGCCCGATACCCGCAACCCGAACAATCCTGACTGGTGTAGGCGGGCGATACTAATACGACTTCCCGCATGGCACTTTCAGCCTTTGCGGTTAGCACACTCCTAAACATACTCCACGCGGCGTCTGAGATTGACTTGGCAAGACAATGGTTCTTGACCATGTTCTTGACGTTCAACTTCTCTGCCGCGATTAACCCGAACCTGTTCACGATACGCCGTGCCGTTTGATGCACAAAATCATGGCGACGGTTCCGTATCCGCTCATGGATTCGAGACAGTACCTTGTTTGCCTTGCGACGTGCGACAGACCCTTTGACCTGTTTACTCTGCTTGCGACTTGCTTTAGCCAACGCCTTCTCATCATGGCGAAAGA
>JACMIU010000519.1 GCA_014380985.1 Armatimonadota bacterium
CGTGTTACCTGCGGTGCTGTCATGCCGTACGATTTCGCGGAGTTCGGTGTTGGCGCGAATCCAGCGAACAAAACTGGTAAGAAGTGAAGCCTCATACACGATGCAACCCAGCGAAACTTTGTTTCGCCTGATTAGGTTGCCGCCGTCCGCGTAGGACAAAAAAGAAAACGAATAAATGTTACCGAAAAACGTACAAGAAAAGATAGAGGAAGCGATTATGCTGGTGCGTCGAACGCCCGGCTATTCTGGAATCGCTCAGGAACTCGCGCAACTGTTGGCGGACGGCAACATTTGTTATCACGCAGGCTTGGAAGACCGCGCTCATGCGGGTCTTTTGGGGACAATCACGCTCGGTGCGGAGCCGTTTGCGCCGGAAGGAACGGTGCTGGGCTTGGCAGAAACGCTGGTGCATGAGCGGTTTCATTTGCACCAGAACCCCCTGCTAAAGACCGCGTCGTTTTGGACGGGTATCGTGACGAGAGCCGACCCGATGATTGCGTATGAGCGTCCGGCATATCAGGCGGCG
The DNA here is from genome assembly GCA_014380985.1 of Armatimonadota bacterium. Classification (GTDB taxonomy): domain Bacteria; phylum Armatimonadota; class Armatimonadia; order Armatimonadales; family Armatimonadaceae; genus JACMIU01. The sequence continues at coordinate 527 of JACMIU010000519.1, forward strand.
GCACAGTTTTTAGAAGTGTACCGCGCCGCGCACCCAGCGGGCGCGGACGAGGCGGACGCCGAACTGGTCGCGGTGCGCGATACGTTTGAATCGTCGTATGGCGAGGCTCTTTCGTAAAGCGTCGTCCTATCCTAATCGTAATCGCCTGCCTGCGCTTTTTCAAGAACCGCTTCGCTTAGTTTTTGCAGAAGTCGGAAATAGGCAACATCATCGCTTTCAATAAGGCAATCGGCTATATCGCCAAGTCGCGGTATGCACTCTTCCAACACGCCGATTTTCCATTCGTCAACTGGCTCTTCGGTACTCGCAACTAAATAGGAAGATACACAACCTGCGGCGTAAGCATCGGTGAGTGGCGTAGCCAATTCCGCTAACCGAGTACCGGGTTCACCGTAAGCAGTCTTGGGAAAACGCATATTCCGAAAAACTTCGTATTGCTCGGCTATCTCACATCGCGTCATGGTTTGCCTTCTCCGCGACGTCCGCTCACGGTCAGGTTCCAAACGCCGAGTAGCACCATCATCGCGCCGATTGCCGCCCCCGCTGTGAACGGCTCATGCAAAATCGCCACGCCGAACACCGCGCCAATCACCGGTTGCAGAAAGATGAACAGCGTCAGGTCGGAAGCATCGGTGGTTTCCAGCAGGCGGAACCAGAGCGGGTAGGCAATCAATGTACACGCGACCAGAAGATACGCGAACGCGCCCCACGCTCCCCCGGTCGGGTGGAGCGTTCCGCGCTCCATCGTTTCCCATGCGGCGACCGGCGCGAGCAGGAGGGCACCGATGAGAAACTGATACGTGACGATGACCCCGCCGGTGTACCGCTTCGTCAAGCCCTTCACGGTCAGTACCGACCCGGCTTCAAACAGCAGCGAGAGCACCATCAGCGCGTTACCGAGAAGCGCGGTTTGTCCGCCACTACCGGCGTTCGGACTGTTTTTCGCCGACAGCACCACGAGTGTCGCGCCGCCCAAGCCCAGCACGATACCGACAATGCGCGGAACCGTGGCGCGTTCCCTGAGGAAGATGACCGCCAGCACCGCGATCCAGACCGGCTCACTTGCCATAATCAGCGACGCGGCGGTTCCCGACGACAGCGCGAGTCCGCCGTAGTTGAACACGTAGGTCAGGCACATTCCGAGCAAACCGATGCGAAAGAACGCGCCGTAGTCTTCGCGGCGGATGCGTAGCGACTCCCGGTTGTGCCAGAACCGCCACGCAAACAGTAGCACCCCCGCGACCGCGAACCGGAAGAACGCGAGCCGGAACGGCATAAAGCCCGGTGCGTCCGGGGTTCCGATAGCGATTTTGCCGGTCACATACGCCCCGCTCCAAAGAAGCATACACAGCAGAGCGAGCAGGGCGGTGCGCGGTGTCACGGTGGAACGCGGCGCGGAAATGTCGGGAGCGGAGGTCAAGGTGTTGTCCATCGGTCGTAAGCGGGCGGCGCGTAAGCACGTAGTTTTTGCAAAAGTGGTTCGGGTTCGGGTTCGACGAGCAGAAGTGCGAGGCTTTCGGCACGGACGAAGCCCGTTGTCGCCGTAGTTTGCAGAAAAGCCAGCAGTCCTTCGTAGAAGCCGTTCGTGTTAAGCAGGGCGACCGGCTTTTGATGAAGCCCGATTTGCGCCCACGAAAGCACCTCGAAGATTTCTTCGAGCGTGCCGATGCCGCCGGGAAGCGCGACAAAAGCGTCCGCGAGTTCCGCCATTTTCGCCTTGCGCTCGTGCAGGGTTTCGACAAGGTGAAGCGCGGTCAAGTCACGGTGCGCGATTTCCCGTGCCGCCATCGAGTACGGCAAGACGCCAATCACCTCGCCGCCCGCGCTTAAGGCGGTATCCGCGACCGCGCCCATCAAGCCGCTTGCCGCCCCGCCATAGACGATACCGATACCGTTTGCGGCAAGAAGTGCGGCGAACGCTTCGGCGGCGTCCCGGTGCGCCGGGTCGTTCCCCATCGCGGAGCCGCAAAACACGGCGACGCGCCGCAAAGCAAAATCATTCTGTGTCATAAGCGTCACGGTTGGTATCATACCGTGTGCGAGGCATTTTTTCCGGTGGTACAGTGTAAGTTGTGGAAGCGACAACCGACCGATACAAACCGCATCCGGCGTACCGCGCCGGAAGTATCCTTGTTGCGTTTTTGATTTTGTTCCATGCCGTTTTCGCGCCGAGCGGCGACCATTGGTTCGATGAAAACGGTTCATTTTGCCAAGCGGCGGAAGTGAACCGGTGTCCGGTGGCAAACGGTATGCCGGACAATCCGGCGTACAACACGGCTTGTTCCGATTTTGTCGCGGACGAGGGTTGCACAGATTGTTATTCGGTATCGTCCTCGGTTCGACCGGCAGAAACCGACACCGCTTCCGCGCCCTTGTGGGCAACGGTTCTCCTGTCGAAACCGACTGCCATTGTCTTTGCCGCAATCTCCTCCACCTCCGTGAGTCTTTGCTATGCCCGCCCCCCGCCAAACGGCTTTCGACCGCCTCCCCTGTCGGTGCGATGCCCGCGCCCTCCTCCTGCTTCCTGAAAACAAAAAATCAACCGCTGCGCCTTATAGCGCAACACGTCCCCGTTTTTAGGAGA
>JACMIU010000520.1 GCA_014380985.1 Armatimonadota bacterium
GGGCACCGCGCCGGATTTTTGTTCCGGGCCCCGGTCCGCCATTGGTTTTGGGCGTCTCCATTAAAAATACCCCCCCCTCAGGGGGGGGTTTTTTTTAGGGGCGCCGACCGCCCAACGGACGCCGAGATTATCCGCACGATTTGCCCCTATCCCCTTCCCCGTTGTATACTGGACAGGAGCGAAAGCGCGAATGCCGGAGATACCGTCCCGCGCCGCCCGCCCCAATCCTAACGCATTTCCCTACCGAAAAGAAACCTATTTCCTATGGCTCAAGTCAACTGGCGAGCGTTTGGCGACGATGTTTTCGCCGAAGCCCGCAAAGCCGATAAACCCGTTCTGCTCTCGCTTCAAGCCCCGTGGTGTCAGTGGTGCCGCGCTATGAACGAGCAAACCTACGGCAACGACGCTATCGCGCAGTATATCAACGATCAATTTCTCGCCGTGAAAGTGGATACCGACAAGCGTCCCGATGTCAACGCCCGCTATACGCAGGGCGGTTGGCCCTCCACCTGTATCCTGACGCCTGACGGCGACGTGATGTGGGGCGGTACATTTGTTCCACCGGACGGTTTGGCACAACTGTTGCCGCAGGTGCTGAACGCCTACCGCAACGACAAGCAAGGATTGGCGCAAATGGTCGGTAATCAGCGCAAGCAGATTCAAGAACAGCGCGACAACGCCCCCGCACTCGACCCGAACCTGCCGGTGTCGCCCGATATTATCCGCGTGGCGATTCAGAACGTGCTGTTCATGTTCGACTTCGCGCACGGGGGCTATCGCGGCGACCAGAACCCGGCAAAGTTCCCGCACGTGGACATGACCGAACTCGTCATGGAGCAGTACTCGCGCACCGTTCGCTACGGCGAACCGTCGCCCGACCTGCGCCTTGTGATTGACCGCACGCTGACGGCGATGGCGGAAGGCGGCTTGCACGATGAGATCGGCGGCGGTTTCTTTCGCTACACGCAAACCCCCGACTGGCGCGAACCGCACCACGAGAAGTTGCTGGAGGACAACGCGGCACTCGCCCGCTTGTATTCCCGCGCCTATCAAGGGACCGGCAACGACGAATACAAAACCGTCGCAGAGTCCACGCTACGCTACTTGGACACCGTTTTGTACGACGCCGAAACCGGCACGTGGGGCGGCTCGCAAGCGTCCGATAGCGAATACTACGGGCAAGCCGAGGACGAGCGCAAGGAATGGAACCCGCCATCGGTGGACGCTACGGTGTATGCCGGGGCGAACGCGCAAGTGGTTCGCGCCCATGTCGCCTACTGGCAAAGCACCGGCGACGCGGCAAGTCTTGCAATGGCGAAGCGCGGTTTGGACTTCATTGTCGAGAACCTGCTCGGCGAAGACGGCGCGTTAAGCCACTTCCATTCGGACGACGCGGAACTTACCACTATGGCAGGGCGTGTGCCGACCGGCTTACTGTCCGATTCGGCGCGGGTGGTGGCGGCGTGCCTTGACCTCTACGAAGCGTCGCAGGGCGTGGAATATCTCGACATCGCCGAATCGGTCGCCGGTTGGGTTTCGGGACACCTCGAAGATACCAAGTCGGGCGGCTTCTACGACGGCGTGACGCGCCCGGACGCCGTGGGTACGCTCAAGTACGGCTCGAAAGACCTGAATGATAACATGATGATGGCGGACGCGCTTTTGCGCCTGTTCCTCGCTACCGGTGAGGATGAACACGCGAAACTCGCACAGCGCGTTCTGCAGGGCTTCCTGCCCGCACTGGGGAACCTCGGCTACCATGCCGCCGGGTTCGCGCTGGCGACCGAACGGGCGATTCTGCCCCCGGTGCTGGTTCACGTCTTAGGTGCGGCGTCCGACCCCGCGACACAGGCACTGATTCAGGCGGCGCACCAGTCGTACCGCTACGAACGGCTCGTACAACCGCTTGACCCGGCGAATGAAGACGACGCGGAGCATATCGAAAACCTCGGCTACGCGAAACCGACCGCGCCGATTGCCTATATCAGCATTGCCAACAAATCGCTCGACCCGATCACCGACCCGAAGGAACTTGCCGAACTCGTGTCGTCCGCGACGTAAAACATCCCGCAGATTGGGTACAATACTATAGCAAAAGCGGGCGCGTTCAAACGCGCCCGCTTTTTATTTCGTTTACAGAAAGAAAAAGAAAATGTCTAAACAATACGCTGCCGCGCCCCCGATGACCATTGATGTCAACAAGAAGTATACGGCGACCATTAGCACCGGCAAGGGCGATATTATCGTGGAACTGTTCCCCGCCGACGCGCCGATGACGGTGAACAACTTTGTGTTTCTCGCCCGCGAAGGGTTCTACAACGGCACGGTGTTTCACCGCGTCATCGGCGATTTCATGTCGCAGGGCGGCGACCCGACCGGGACCGGCACGGGCGGTCCCGGCTACAAGTTCCGCGACGAAACCGTGGGCAACCCGAACAAGCACGGCGTCGGTACGCTCTCAATGGCGAACGCGGGCCCGAACACGAACGGTTCACAGTTCTTCATCACGCACGTAGCGACCCCGCATCTGGACGGTAAGCACACCGTTTTCGGCACAGTGATCGAAGGGCAGAAAGTGAACACGTCGCTAAAGAACGGCGACAAAATCAATACTGTCACGATTACCGAAGCGTAGGCAGAAACGAAGAAAAAACCGCGCCGACTTGTCATAAGTCGGCGCGGTTTGTGATTTGCAGGAACGATTAGTTCGCGGCTTTTTTCTTGAGGACAATCAAGCCGTTAGGGCTTTCCGATGGCTCATACCCTTCGGGCAGTTGGTCAAGGGATTTGCCCTCTTTGACTTCTTTGGCGAAGTAGTAGAGGGTACGACTACCGCTCTTGGTCTCGGTGGTGGTGGCATGGAGAAAATAAACCTGCCCGGTCTTGTTCGATATTACGCTGTAAGGCACGTCCTATGGTTCCTTTCGATTTGCAGGGTATTTACACATCGCCCCTTCGCTTTCCTTCTTTGCCCTGAAAATATTTTCAGGGCAAAGAAGGAAAGCGAAAGCGAGGATTTCCCGAATTATTTCTTAGGAGCCTTGGCGACCTGCGAAAGTTTCTTTTCGCCCGACAGCACCGCGAGAAACACCCGCGAGGTCAGCATCCGTGCCGCCACGCGAATCTTTTGCGTGCCGCCGTTTTCTCCCGGCACACGCACGGTTTGAATGTTGACTTTGAAAACGCGGTTCTTTTTCGGAGCGCGGTATTTCCACCCAATCGAGTGTTGGTTGCGGACGTGTCGCCCGCTCATCGCGGACTTGCCGCTGATTGCACATACTTTTGACATCGGTATTTTTCCTGATACGTTACCTGTTTAAACAGGCTTGATTTACTTGGTTTCTTTGTACATCACGTGGGTACGCGACGTCGGATCGTACTTCTTCAGTTCGATACGGGTCGGGTCGTTACGCTTGTTCTTGTACGTCACATACGTATGTCCGCTCTCGGACGATTTCAGTGTGATAATGATTCGGTTTTCGCCGGATTTTTTAGCCATCGCTTCGCTCCTACATTTCGTTTTTCAAAAAGGGGGTTGTTTCGTGAGACAACGCCGAACAGTATATCGCGCCCGGTTCGGTGGTGCAACGGTTTCATCGCTCCCTTTTCAACTTATTTTGCCTTCGGCGTCGGTGTGAAGGCGTTCGGCATGAACACGCCATTCGCTTTCGGGATAGCGCATCAGGAAATCGATGAACACCTTCGCCGCTTTTTCCGGGTTATTGAGTCGTCCCAGATACAGTTTGCCGAGGCGAAACAATCCGTTCTCCGCTTCTTTGGTTTCCGCGTGGTCGCGGCACAGATCGCTCAAGGCGCGTTCGGCGAAGCCGTACTGCCCGGTTTCCTCACAAGCCCCGGCGACCCGCGAAAGAAGCGTTGCCGGTAGCGGGAACGCCGCGAACGCCGCGCAAGCGTCGGTAAAGACCGAAGCGATGGCGGCGGCGTTCGCCGGGTTCGGCGGGGCAAGCACGTATAACCGTAGCGATTCGGTGAAATGCTGATGTGCCGCCTCGCTCTGTCGCAACTTGACGCGAACCCGCCCCGCTAAATGGTGCGTCGCGGCGTCGCCCGGCTTTTCGGCGAGATAACGGTCGTAGAGAGTTGCGGCGTCGAGCCAGCGGTCGGTCTTGCTCGCTGCCTCCGCGTCTTCTAATGTGTATTCCTGCCGCGAATCGTTCTTGACACGAAGCGGAATAGCGATAAGCGCACCGAACAACAGCCCGCCGACGTGCGCCCAGTTCGCCACCGAGTCGGAGCTTCCAGCGTCGGTGAACGACTGCAAGCCGAGGTAAATCTGGTGCGCCGTGTAGAACCCGATAACATACATCGCGGGAACGCTGAAGACAAGGAAGATACGCAGTTTCGCCCGCCAGAAGCGCACCGCGAACAGCCCCAACACTGCGGCAATCGCGCCCGACGCCCCGACTAACGGCTTATCGGCAACGGCGTCAAGGAGCGGCGTTAGCGAGAAAGCGACGTGCAACAGTCCGGCAACAAATCCCCCACCGATGTAGAACAGAAGGTACTCCCAGCGACCGAGCGCGTCCTCGATGTGCGGCGCGAACAGGAGCAGGAACAGCATATTAAAAAACAGATGGCTCCACGAACCGTGCAAAAACAGGTGGGTGAAGAGTGTCAGTAGACTCGGCGAACGCGGCACGATGCCGAACTTGTCGGCGATAGACTGCGATACCGTCGCCTCGCTCAGCGAGAAGTTGTTATTATCCACCGTGAGTAGAAAGGCGAAAATATTGACGAGTATCAAGCCGATAGTCACGAACGGCAAGCCGTCCCAACCGCTTTTCTCGCGCTTCCGAAGCGGTATCGGCGGCGCGAGAAGCGGCAGTAATATCAGAATGAATAGTAGATATAAAAACCACATCGGCGTTTATTTCGGAAGGCTGGATCGTTGCCAATCGCTGACGTGCGACACGATATTTTGCACCACGCTTGCCGTTTGCACTCCTTCGGCTTCGCCCTCAAAGTTCAGCAAAATGCGATGACCGAGCGCGGACGGGGCTACCGCGACAAGGTCATCCACCGCGACATTAAATCGTCCGGCGAGCGCGGCGCGAACCTTCGCGGCGAGGATGAGCGATTGCGCCCCGCGAGGGCTTGCGCCGACGCGCACGTATTTTTTTACCGCGTCCGGGGCGGTGTTGTCGGTCGAGGGGTGCGACGCGACCACGAGACCGGCGGCGAAATCGCGCACGTGCGGGGCGACCAGAATACTGCGTACCCAAGCTTGCATCCCCAGTACCTCGGCTTCTGTAACGACCTTTTGCGCGACCACGGTTTCGGTTCCGGTGGTGCGATCCACAATCGCCGCGAGTTCCGCGAGGCTCGGCGAAGGCACGTTGACTTTGAACAGGAACCTGTCCATCTGCGCTTCGGGGAGCGGGTACGTTCCTTCCATCTCAATCGGGTTCTGCGTCGCCAGCACAAAAAACGGCGACGGTAGCGGACGCTGGGTTCCGCTCACGGTAACATTTTTTTCCGCCATTGCTTCAAGAAGCGCGGACTGCGTTTTTGGCGTGGCGCGATTGATTTCGTCCGCAAGTAAAATGTTTGCAAACACGGGTCCCGGCACGAAGCGAAACGCCCGGTGTCCTGCTTCGTCGTCCATGTACAGCGTCGTGCCGGTAATATCGGCGGGCATCAGGTCGGGGGTAAACTGGACGCGGGCGAACTGCAAGTCCATCACCTGCGCCAGCGTTCGCACCAGAAGCGTTTTGCCCAAGCCCGGAACGCCTTCTAAAAGCACGTGTCCTCCGGCTAAAACGGCAATCAGCACGTTCTCGACAATCGTGGTTTGCCCGACGATAACGCGGGCGATTTCGGTTTGAATGCGGGCGGCGCGTTCGCGGAAGGCTTTTGCTTGCGCTTCGGTCGCAGCGTTGTCGGGGGGCGGGGCGGCGGGTACGGTCATGTAGAAGCAATTATACGGCAACACGGCGCATTATGCCGTGATTTTATGCCACGTTTCTGCGGGAACGAAAACGCGTACTTGTCCGATTTATTTCCTCACTGACATGGGCGAAGACGGGAACGCATTATCCGCGTTTCGGGTAACAGTAAACGAAAACAAAACGTTTGGCGCGGGGCGACGCTTGCGGTATAATACGATAGGCGACCGGAAAAGTCGCCGAAGTCGAAACCCGAAACGAAAAACCAGCGCGGTGTGCTTGCCGCGAAAGGATACCAATTATGTCTGATACCATCGAAGAGATTATGGATTCGCCCGTGGCGAACACCCCGACCGAGAAGTTTATTCCGACCGCCGACCAACCGGTCGAACTGACCGAGCGCGCCGCGCAAACCGTGCTGGATATTTTAGAAGAGCAAGGCAACCCCGAAGGCGTTCGGCTTCGCGTCTATGTCGCGGGCGGCGGTTGTTCGGGCTTGTCGTATGGCATGGCTCTCGACGAAAACACCGAGGAAGGCGACGCCTTCTTCGCCGACCGTGGCGTCGAGATCGTGATTGATGCGATGAGCCTGAAGTATATCTACGGTTCCACCGTGGACTACGTGACCACCGCGATGGGCGGCGGCTTCAAGGTCGAGAACCCGAACGCCGTGAAATCGTGCGGATGCGGTTCGTCGTTCACCACCGGTGAAGACGGCGCGGAAGGCTTGGATACACGCGCCGGGGGTGGTTGCGGCTCCTGCGGCTCGCACTAAGCGACACAAGTGGTTTGACAAAAAACGGGCGTGAGACATCGCACCCGTTTTTTTGTGTCATACTGTTTTTCGTGAATGCGAAAACATTTCTTGCCCGCCTCGGTCATGGCTTGCTGGATTTGGTGTATCCGCCGATGTGCCTTGTCTGTGGCGACCGATTGGACACAGGAACGCTCTGCGACGATTGCGTCGCGTCGTTTGAGCCGGTTGCCGCCCCGTTCTGCACGGTGTGCGGACGCGGACAGGAAGGCGACACCTGCCGCAACTGCGAGCGTTTTTTGACCGAAACCGGCGCGGCGTTCGCATTCGACGCGGCACGTGCCGGGGCGGTATACGGCGGTGCTATTCGCCATGCGATTCACCTGCTCAAGTACCGGGAAAAGGAAAGCCTCGCGCTTCCGCTGGGGGCGTTTCTCGCCAACCGGCTCACTGTTGGCAAACTGCTCCCCGAACCGGTCGCGCAGGTCGTCGCCTATGTGCCGATGCACCCGAAGCGCGAGCGCGGGCGCGGTTACAATCAAGCGCGGCTGATAGCCGAACCCGTGGCAGAGATATTGGGCGTTCCCCTGCTGGATAACGCGGCGTTTGTGCGAACCCGGCACACCGCGCCGCAAATGGGAAGCAGTGATCGGGCGCGGCGTGGCAACTTTGTCGGCGAAACGTTTGCCGTTGCGGATGAAACGGCGGTGCGCGGCAAAGACGTTCTACTGGTGGACGACGTGTACACCACCGGCGCAACGGCGAACGCTTGCGCCGCCTGCCTGAAAGCGGGCGGGGCGGCGACCGTGCGCATGGTATGCCTCGCGGCGGCGTCGGGATAACCGATCTAAAAACGGATCACGGAGCGGATCACGTTGCCGGTTTCCATCTCGTGAAACGCCGCCTCGACATCCTCCAAGCCGATTTCCTTCGTGACCATCTGATCCAGCAGAAGTTCGCCTTTTAAGTACAGGTCGGCGAGTAGCGGAAAGTCTACCGAAGGGAGCGTATCGCCGCAGTGGCAGACGCGAAGGGCGGCTTTGTTCCAGTAAACGCCGGTTGCCATGTCGCCGAGGTTCAGATTCACCGCGTCGGTAGATGCCGGAAAGCCAATCGTGGTTGCCGTGCCGCCGTATGCGAGCATTTTCACGGCTTGCTCCGTACACATCGGTATTCCGGTCGCCTCGAACGCGAACTCGACGCCGCCGTCGTAGCCGTCCTCGGTCAGTTCGCGCACGGCTTGCACCGGGTCGGTCTCGCGGGCGTTGACGGTATGCGTCGCTCCGAACTCCCGCGCCCATTCCAGTTTGACCGGGTTGACATCCACGGCGATAATCTGTTTGGCATGGGCGATTTTCGCGCCCTGAATCGCCGACAAGCCGACGCCCCCGCAACCGATAACCGCCACCCGCGCTCCGGCGAACACCGGCGACGTGTTGAGTGCCGCCCCGACGCCGGTAATCACGCCACAAGCGATAAGGCACGCTTTTTCGAGCGGCATTTCGGACGGCATCTTAATCGCGGCTTTGCTGTGAACCACGGTGTGCGTCGAGAACGTACCGCAACGAAGCACCTGCGAACAAAGCGCACCGTCCGATTTTCGGGTAATGCGCTGTTTCGGGCGTAGCGCGACGTAGCACCGGCGCAAGTCGCCACGGCTACACGCGGGGCAAATGCCGCACGGCGCACGGTACGCGATCACCACCGGATCGCCCACGGCTAAATGCGTCACGCCCTCGCCCACGGCGTCAATGTAGCCCGCGCCCTCGTGTCCCAACACAATCGGGAACGCCATACCGTTGCCGTTTAGGTTTTTCACGGTCAGGTCGGTATGGCACACGCCCGACGAGTGCAGTTTCACCCGCACCTCGCCCGCGCCCGGCTCGTCAATGACAATATCCACTATCTCCGCGTCTTTGCCCGGCTCGGCGAGTATCGCGGCACGCCCGTCAATCGGCATATCAAAACTCCTTTATAATTCGTTTTCGTAAAGTCTGTTTCGCCGTTCCCTGTTAGAGTTCCTGCCCTCACTTCAGCCGTTCCGAGTGGTATAATCGTGCCGGAGGAAATACGAAATGTTGTCTCGTTGCACCTATCGCTTTGCCCTGATGCTCCTGCCCATCGCGGTTTCGCCGACCGTGTCTCGCGCACAGGAATCCCTGCCCCCAAGCCCACTCACCGCTATTGCGAAACGGCTTGCCGCGCCTGTAGCCACAGACACGAAGCCGTCTAAAAATCCGGCGACACGCTTCTCGCCGACCGGGAAGCGTACTATGGCAGCGCAACTCGTCGAAAAATTAGCACAAAACGACGATCAGAAAGCCGCCCTACGTGACGCGTTGACCGCCGGGAGGATCGCCTATGAAGCCGAGGCGAAGAAAGCCGGATGCGAAAACGATGTCGCCGCCGCGCTGTCCTACTATGTCGCGGCGAATTGGAGTGTCTACAACGGCGGTAAGGAGCCGTCCGGTTCCGGTTCCTTATCTCTGATAGCACAGATGCAGACGATGCTGGATTCACCCGAAATGCGAGCGGCGAAAAACGCCGACAAAGAAGCCCTCTATGAATGGTGCGTGACGATGAGCGTACTAACACAAACGCTGTATGCGGCAAGCAAAGATAATCCGAAAATGGTAGTAAACCTGCGTGCTTCAGCGGGTGTTGCGATAAAAGACCTGCTGAATGCCGAACCGGGGCGCGTACAAATCACGGATAAAGGCTTGGAAATTACCCCGCTGGGCGGAGGGGGGCGGTCAGGTTTATCCTATACGCTTCCAGTCGGTTGGTCGAAAACCGGGGAAACCGATGGTACGACTATTTTGGAGCATGGAGGGGGTGACACCGACCTTGACCGCGACTGCTCCTATCGTTTGATGATTCTGCCCGCCACGCCAAAACAGGGCAATTTGGCAAAAACATGGAAGAGTGTTTGGGCGAATGCCGTTCTGACAAACTTTTCGGTCTACGCAGGCGCATTTAATCCACTGCCATTTCTGACACGGCTTCCGGGGGGGCTTGCCGTGGCGTTCGATGGCGAGTTGATGGTTCCGAAGAATGTACCGGGCGGCAAAGGCAAACACGTTTTCCTATATTTGATTGACGCGGGAGATAAGGTATTTCCGCTAATCGGGATCGAGGACTACGGGTATTGGGGCGGAAAATCGCGGGAGACCGTTGCCGCGCAGTCGTTTTTTAACAGTTTGCGCGTGACCGGCTACACACCGGACAAGAAGCCGCTTGTCACCGACCGCGAAGCACTCGTCGGTGACTGGTCGGAGTCAAGTTTTTCAGCGGCGGACTTTGTTACGGCAAGCGGCGGGTACGCGGGCGATGCCGGAAGCGGCGCGGGTTCCACGGCAACGTTGCGAGCGGACGGCACTTACAGGCGTACTGTGATTATGAAATTGGTCGGTAAATACAGTCCGCCGCAAACAACGACAGGACGCTGGAAGTTGGAAGACAACGCTCTGATTTTAACGCCCACCAAGAAAGGCGAGGCCGTCAGTCAATACCGTATCGTTGGTCTCAGTCCGCGCTCTGGTGGTAAGGGCAGTGTTCTCATCATCGCCCTGCGCGATGTGCCGCTTATTTTCGAGAGCCGCGAAAACTTCTGGGTCTGGGCGCGTTAGCCGCATGTTCTCATCACCCTGAGCGAAAAAAGATTGACGGGTGCGATGTCGTCACCTATGCGGCGGGGACAGTACACGTGCCGGGGCTTTATCGTGTCGTTTCCCGCGTCACTTTTCGCGGAGCGGTTTGATCACGCTTGATAAACCGGCCGTTTTTTCCAACTCCGACCAGCTACACTTAACTACAAACGCGCCTTCCGCATACGACGCGACTTCGTAGGGGGAGAACAAAAGGGTAATGCCACTTGGCGTCAGAGTCCAGTTTCGCAATACGGTAGGCGTGAGCGTGGTGATTTCCGGTTTTTCTCCTGTCACGGACGACGCCCCCCGCTTTTTCAGTTCGGGAATAGCGATTGTCGAAAGCGGCTTGTACGGATCGGTTCCCGGCGCGAACAGGTCGGACAGTGTGAGTTTTTTCGCTGTGCCACTGATCACGCCGAACGATTGCGACGGATACCATGTGTTCGGATGCGCCCCGCCTTGATAGGAATACTGCCCGAAGTGAACGCTGATTAAATCGGGGCGCGCCACGGATACTATAGGCGTGATGTCGAGATCGTAAATCGGCACTTCGCGGACTTCTTTAGCGCGGTATTCGCGCCAACTCTCGGCTTCGTATTTGAGAAAATCGGCGACTTCTTTGACCGCATAGGCACGGAGCGACGCATTGGCGAGACGGGCGACTGGCGAACCGGTTTCGCTAAAAACGGGATATTTCACGCGGTATTCGTAGCGGTTCACTTTTTTCCCCGTGAGCGTTTTGTATTGAATGGCGAGGGTTGCCGGTTTGAGCGGCGCGGCGAATGCGGCAGCAGGCACGGAGGCGAGGAGCAAGACGAGGGGAACATATCTCATGGCATTATAATACCCGTTTGCTATGTGTTTTTTGCGCCGAATGGACAGAACCGTTCAACAGTTCGCTTGCGGGCGAAAAACTTTTTTATTTATTCAAAACTTTTTTGGAACTTTTCATACCGTCGAGTCGTCTCTTTAGACGTGATCTCCTTTTCTCTCCACGTGCTGTAGTGGGAGCGGTTGGACTTAGTGTGCCGACCGCTTTTTTCTTTCACTGCTTTTTATTGCAAAACGTTTTCGATATGATCGGTGTCTCCTACCGTGTAGAACGATCCCGTCACCACCACGTAGCCATCCGTTCGTTTGACCGCTTCGGCTACCGCTTCCTTCAACGCTTCCGTTACATTCTTTGTGACACGTACCGGCAGGTTAAGTTGCCGTGCGGCGTCGGCGATTTCCTCGGCGGGCTTGGGGCGAAACGTCGGCGCGGTCGCAAAAACGTGGCGCGTCAGCGGAGCAAGCGCGGACAGAAAATCGCCGGGTTCATGCCCCCGGCTCATGCCGACCACGAGCGTCGCCCGCTTCCCCACGCCAAACTCTTGAAGGAGTGCACCGGCAAGCACCCGTGCCGCGTCGGCGTTGTGCGCCACGTCAAGGACAACGGGAACGCCGTTTTCGCCGGATCGCATCTCGAATCGTCCCGGTAGCGTTGCCCGTTCCAACCCGCGATGCAACTGCGTTTCGTTGATATTTGCTGCGCCGTGGTCGCGCAGAACGCGGATGGCGGCGGCGGCACACGCGGCGTTGCGGTGTTGGAATGCCCCGCGTAACGTCAGGCTAAGGGCGCGGGTTTCGGCGACTTGCACGTCGCCGATGGTCAGGAGCGGCACGTCCTGCGCTCGTGCCACGTCCGCGATAACGGTGAGCGGTTCGGGTTCGGTGACTCCGGTGACACAGGCGAACGTTCCTGTTTTAATAATGCCCGCCTTTTCCCCGGCGATTTTGCCGAGTGTATCGCCAAGAAGCCCCTGATGATCCCAACCGATACTGGTAATCACCGAAACTAATGGCGGGGGGATGACGTTCGTGGAATCGAGACGCCCGCCGATTCCGACTTCGACCACCGCGAAATCCACTGCTTCCTGTGCGAACCAGCGGAACGCCACAACGGTTTTCAGTTCAAACTCGGTGATCTGCCCCGCCCCGGTTCGCGCTAATTCCTCGACGTGCGGACGCAGTTCGCTGACCTGCCGCGCCAGTTCGCCGCACGAAATTAGTTCACCGCCGATTTGCCAGCGTTCGCGCACGTCCCAAACAAACGGCGACAGGTACGCGCCGATGCGGTAGCCCGCCTCTTTGAGCGCGGACGCCAAGAACGTTACGGTGGAGCCTTTGCCGTTGGTTCCGGCGACGTGCAAACAGCGCAAGGCTTCGTGCGGGCTACCGACGCGCCGGAGCAGTTCTCGGAAACAATCGCGGTGCAGGCGGCGCGGGTCGGCGGCGTCCCTTGGGGGAAACTCACGCAAGGTGGCAAGATACGCCGTTGCCTCATCAAACGTCATAAAAACAGGTTCGATCACGGATTCGATGGTATCACGCGGGAATGGATTCGCTATTTTTCGCACAGAGTTTGTCACAATCCTGTAGTAAGCAACGTTCATGCTAAAAGGCATCTTGCCGCACGGAGGAAATGAATGCGCATTTTATCGGTTTCAACGATGGTTTTTGCTTCACTGGTCATATGCGGGTTCGGCTTCGGGATGCAACCCGCCACCGCGCAGACCGCGCCCCCTACGGCAATTACTCCGGTACGAAAAACGGTCGTGCTGGAAATCAGCAACAAGGCGGGGCTTGTCACGGTGCGCGAAAAAGACGGAGTGTTTTTGTTCGCGCAGGTGCTTGCCGCGCCCTCGTCCGACCTGCATATCGAGGTTGACCCTAACGGTAAGGACGCTTTGGGTAAAACCCGTGACTACCGCTTGACACTGCGGGACGCGGAAAAAAAGGCGTTATGGGCAATATTGCTTGGCGATGGCAAGCCCAGTTCTTTTAGTTTTAAGTCTAGTACGGGAGAAAATGACGCCGGGGTAATTATTTCTATGAC
>JACMIU010000521.1 GCA_014380985.1 Armatimonadota bacterium
CAAAAAACCGCGCCCAATCGCGCCCGCCCCGATTTGCACCACGGTTTCCATGCGTTTAGTCCTCGCCCGTAACTTGCGCCGTCTGCGTTTTTCGCATCAACTGATACCAGTCAATTGCTCCGGTAATCGCCAGAATCGTGAACACCGCGTATAACAGCGTCGTAATCGGCATCTTCAGTTGCGGGAAAACGTAGAACGTGTAGACCAAATCGGCGACAATCCAGAGTATCCAGTTCTCGAACTTCTTGTACGTTTGCAGAAACTGCGCGGCGATTGAAAGACCTGTCGTAAAGCAATCGAGAGCCGACAATTGTTGCGCGGGAAGCGCGAACGCTGCAATAACCGGCGGCAAGCCGTAGAACAGCGCGACGCTCAAACCGGCGACAGTCGCGCTCCATCGAAACCGCTCCGCGACTGTTAGCGCGGTCACGGGAAGCGCGTCGTCCTTCGCCGCGTTGCCCTTTAGCCAGACATAATAGCCGACAAACTGCATCGGCACAAAGTAGAGCAGTTGTAGCCCTGCGTTCGCGTACAGGTGCGAGACGCGAAAGAAAATGTAGCCATACAACACCGACCCGATTAACCCCCAGAACCAGTTCCAGATGTTGTTTTTGACCGTCAAATATACGCAAACGAGTGACGTGACGGCGGCAAGTAACTCCAGCGGCGAGATTTCCGCCGTGACGCGGTTCCAAAGTTCGGGCATAGTTTTGGGATTGTATCGCTTCTGCTTACCCCTCCCCATCGTCAGGGTAATGCCCGCCGATATGCTGTACACTGTCGTTCATGACATTGGCGAAGGGGACGGCGGCGGCACGGCTACTGATACTACCGTTTCTGCTCGGTATGATTTGGGCATTTGCCACCCCGCCCCCGATAAACGGAACGCCGACCGGCGCACAGTGGGGCAATTTCCACCCCGACGAAGGCTCGCACGTGTCCGTGGTGATGTACATGGCGTCGCACGCTTTTGCCCTGCCCCCGTATGTGCCGCCTTACGACACCGGGGTTCATCCGCCGCTCTACCACGAGCTTGCCGCCCTGCTGTTCGCCGCCGCCCGCGCCGTGCTATCCGCCGAAAACGCCCTGCGCGTGGTGCGCCTTTTGAGCGTGTTTGCCGGGCTTGGCACGGTTTGGTTCGCGTACCGCGCCGCAAGACAAACGCGTTTCGCCCGTGCCGTCGCCCTGCCCGCCGCGCTTCTCATCGCCCTGATTCCGATGCGACTGTCGCTGTCGGGCGCGATCACCAACGAAAACTTCGCCGCTCTGGGGGCGACCGCTACCCTCGCCCTGTTGTATGAAAACATCCGGTTCGGTTTTCGTGGGCGTCGGTTCGCCGCGCTCGTTTTCTGGTGCGCGGTTGCCATCGGTAGCAAAATCACCGCGCTCGGCTTGGTGGTAGCCATCGGCGCGGGGATGCTCTACGTGCGCTCTTGGCGCGGCGAACCGCTACGGCTACCCGCGCTACGCTTTGCTGCGCTACTCGTTTCTATCGGCGCAAGCCTCGGTTGGTGGTTCGTCTACAACACCGTGAATTACGGCGATCCCTTGCGAAAAGCCGCCGCCGACCGCCTTTGGGACGCGGTACAGCCCGGTTACGCGGTGCTGGGGGTGCGAAACGGCTTCGCTCCGTGGCGATATATGGTAGCCTTGCTCCATCAAAGCGGGCGTTCTTTCTGGGGCGTTTTCGACGGCTTTTCGCACCCGTTCCCGCCCGTTGTCTACGCGGTGCTTTTCGCCGCGCAATTAGCGGCATTGATCGGTGCGGCGTCAGGATTGCCCCGCATCTTGCTTCGCTCGCGTACCGAGCGGGCAATTGGCGTGACCACCGGCATTTTCGCGGCGTGGGTGTTCTTGGTCTTTGTGCAGTACAACTGGGCGCACTACACGCCGCAGGGACGCTACTTTTTCGTGCTACTCGCACCGTTCGGGATTCTGATGGCGGGCGGAATGAACGCTCTACTGCGCCGCATCGCCGCCCCCCCGGCGACGCGGCAAATTGTCTGGTACGCGATTGGCGCGTTTTTGCTACTACTGAATCTGTACGCCGTGACCGTGATGCCGCGTCGCCTTCCGTGAGCCGTGGCGCGTGATAAGATACACGTATGATAGGGACGCCGCCGCGTGGATTTACTGCCTCGTCCGAACATTCGACCCCGGTGTGGCTGTATGCGGTCGGCATACTCGCCGCGCTTCTGGTCGGCAGTGCCGCCGCCGCCCCGAAACTTTTACTGGCGTTGGTGATCGTTGCCGTCGTGGTTTCTTCATTAATCGCGGGGGTGCGAAATCCGTGGGTTGGCTTATCGGCAATCATTGCTTCCTACCCGGTTGTCAACACGCTACGCACCATTTACACCGCGCACGATTTGCCCGTGTTCGCGGCAGGGGTGCGCTTCCTGCCCGACCTTCTGCAACTCTTGGTTATCGCACAACTCATGGTGTGCGCCATCCGCGACCGAAGGCTTCGCCTACAAATCTTTCCCGATGATATGCCGGTTGTGGTCTACATTCTGATGGGCGTTTATTCGGTGATTGTAGCCGTGCAACACACGCATCCGTATGGAGCGATCAACGGCTGGTATCTTTCCATCACGCCCGCGATATTTTACTTGGTGATTCGCTGGCTCAAGCCAACGGCTCGACAAAGTCTGCGATTTCTCAACTGGATGATACTGTGCTACTGCATAGTACTGGTTCCGTCGCTCTATGTTTACGCGACGCGCCCGGAATGGTACATCCTTCTGCAACACGCCGAGCATGGTTTTTTCGTGCCGGAAGGCTTAGATAAGTTCGCGTTCTGGCGGTTCTACCCGCGAATGCAAGCGTTTCTTTTCGAGGAAAATCACTGGGGAACGCTCTCCGAACTGGTCGCCGTTCTGTCCGCCGCCTATCTGGTGCGGTCTCCCGACTTGTGGAAACGCTACCTTCTGATGATTGTCGCAACCTCGTGCATGGTTTTCTCCATTTCCCGTGGGGCAATGATTTCTTTCGGTATCGCCATGGTGATTCTGCTGTTGCACTACGGCAAACACCGCCGGAATCTTGTTATTGCCTTGCTCGCTTTGTTCGCCTTGGTTGATCTCGGACTGTATGTTCTGCGCGATATGCCGATTGTTTACGTTTCCATGCAACGCCTCGACACCGTGGGAACGAAAGCCGCTGAAAAAGGCGAAGTAGCGAACGACCGGACGCACCAATGGAAAGCCGGGTGGAAGATCTTCACCATGATGCCGTCGGGCATGGGGCTTGGCACGGTGGGCAACGGTGCATCGCTGAGTAAAATGACGCCATTCGTTGTCGGCGACGGTTTGTATGTCCGCATACTTGCCGAGCAGGGGATTCCGGGAATCATCGCCTTCGCCTACCTAATCGTTTCTATTCCCTGGATTCTTTGGCGATACCGCCATGTCGCCCCGGAAGAGTGGCGACCGCTCGGAATCGGGCTGTTCGCCTTCCACTTCGGCTTTTGCGTCCACGGCATTGGCGCGAATACATTTGACTATTACTGCGTCGCGCCTGTATATTTTATGTTGCTGGGACTGTACGTTAGCGCGGTATACCGTCACTTGGAGGAGCAGTCCGCCGCTACCCTGTCGCCGCGCTACGTGCCGCTTCTACCCGCCCGCGACGTCTAAATCAGCGCGTCCACGGTCGCCGCCAGCGCAAAATCGCGTTCGGTCAACCCGTTCGCGTCGTGCGTCGAAAGGCGGAGCGTAACCTTGCTGTAGCGAATATCAATATCCGGGTGGTGATCCGCCGCTTGTGCCGCTTCCGCGACCCCGTTCACAAAGTGCATCGCGCCTAAAAAATCGCCGAACTCAAACGTCCGGCAAATCGCGCCGTCCTGTAGCGTCCAGTTTTCCCGCGCTGTTAGCCGCTCGGCTATGTGTTCGTCCGTCAGTTTTTTCATCTTGTTTCCTCATTTTCCAAACGTTTCAAATATGCTAACAGTAAATCGGCAAGGGCTTGTGGCGCGTCCCGATGCATGATTTCAAAACCGTGCGAGTTTTCCGCCGCGAACGCGAGTGTTACCGGGAGGGCGCACAGTCCGCGGTTTGCCGCGATGGAAGCGTCCGATCCACCCCGTGTTACCGCTTGCGGTTGCACGCTGTGCCGGGTGGTTTCCGCCGCCGCGTAGACGTGCGCCAAGTCGGTCGGCGACATGGTGGCGTAGGAATCGGTGATCCAGACCGTAGGCGTGGCATCGAGCGTGAGTGGCGTGTCGGGCGTGGTCGGTCCGATTTCCAGCGCGACGCACACGGCGGGAGGCGCGGGCAGGGCATGGAGCGCGAACAACGCGCCTTCGCCGCCCACCTCCTCCGACGTGGACGCCACAAACAGCGTGTTCGCGCCTTGCCCCGTCGCCTTCAGTTCCGCTAAGGCAAGAAGCCACGCCACGCAGTCGGCGCGGTCGTCCAAAAAGTACGACCCGACGCGGTTGCCGCCGAGGGAAATGACGCGCCGCCGCTCCCGTGCCATGACCACCCGTGCGCCCGGTCGGATTCCCCTTGCGTGAAGATCGGACGCGCTTTCGCCGTGCCAGACAAAGGCGTCGTTCCATGTCGGCGATTTGCCGTCCCGCGCCTGCGCCGCCGCCGAGTAGGGCGACGTGGTATGAATCGAGCCAAGCGACAGCACCCCGGCAACCGGTTCGCCCCCGCCGAGCGGCAGGATTTCCACCAACCCCTCGCCCCATTTCCACGGGTATACCCCGCCGAGCGGCGACACGCGAACGCGCCCATCGGGTTCGATAGCCGTCACCATCAGCGCGATTTCGTCCATGTGCGCCGTGATCACGGTTTGCGGGTGCGTCGGCAGGGTGTCGCCGGGACAGGCAAGCAGATTGCCTTTCGCGTCCACGCGGTAGGGGATGTCGAGGAGCGACAGTTGCGCCGCGAGGTAATCGCAGACCGCGCCTTCCTGACCGGGCGGAGCCGGAAGCGCGACCAGCGCGGCGAGTAGTTCGTCAGGTCGGTAAAACGGCGGAGCCCCAACTACATTCGCCCCGGAAAAATGCGGAGCATTTTCCGAATCCGGCGACCGTAGTTGGGGCTGAGAGGGTAGTGTTGACACGGGCATATTCTTGACAGAAGTGTACCCATATGGTACTATTTTCGTGGTACTCGCGGGGATATAGCTCAGTTGGGAGAGCGCTACATTCGCATTGTAGAGGTCAGGGGTTCGAGCCCCCTTATCTCCATACCCGCTACGCAGTTACAGCACATAACCGCGTACAAGCGTCAACAACATACAGAACCAGAGCGGTTTTCAGCACTCCGTACACAATAGGAGTACGAAAATGACGAAAATAAGTACTATACACGGCGAAAAGCCCGCTTTTTTTGCCGCCCGCCCCGGTACGGCGGCGTCCTATCGCGCCCGTCGTAACGCCAGACCCCGACCGCGTATCGCTACCGGCGGCAACGTGTTCGGCGCGTCGGGCTTGAACGCGGCGGCAGTGGTGTTGCAAGGCTTGCGAAAGGGGTGGCGACGGCTATTTTTGTGAAAAGCACGGCTTCACGCCGTCGCAAACTTGTTCAAAGTCCGCAGGACGATGCCATTTCGCGTGACCGTCTACGAAGGCATAGTTCGCGCCGCCGCTGTGCCGCACCGCGCCCTTAACTATTCCTTTATAGTCGGCGTCCTCGCCAGTGTCGGTATTGTCGAGACCGATAGTACCAGCACGCGCTTCTAATATGGCAACGGTGAGTGATGTCAAAGAAACAAAAGTTTCGGTTTCAGCTCCGCTGATATAATTTCCGCTCGCTAACGGTATTCGCGTACTGAAATCAGCGTTAAGGGCATAGCCCTTGTAAGAATCTTTCTGTGCCAAGAAAGAAGGAATGTCTAAGATAGGACATTTCAAATCTAAACTTTGTGTGTATGGTTTCAGCAAATCATACCAATCAGAGACATTTTTCTCGTGGCTGATACCGGAAGTGTTCAACGTCGCCTGTGAGACTGGGGGAAAAGTCCCGTCGTAATCTTGCGTGTACGCGATTACCGCCAACCCGATCTGCCGGATATTTGACAGGCAGGTTTTTTGCGCCGCTTGTCTTTTCGCGGAAAACAGGGCGGGGACAATCAGCGCGAGCAAAAGCCCGATGATGGCGAGAACCGTCAAAATCTCCGTTAAGGTGAACGCGGATATTCGGCGAGGAGTCTTCATTCGGTCGGTGTATCCTTTTCTGTTGCGGGAGTGTACCCGGTGCAACGCCTATTATCGCCGCACCGTCGCGTATACTTACGGCATGGCTTACGAATCTTTCACCCTATCGCAGGTCGAAACGCAGTTTGAACTAACGCTCACGCAAACCCGCGACGCTTACGCGCAAATCGCCCCCATCGCGCCGAGCAAGTGGCTAAAACAATCGCTCCGGTTCCAATCGCCGCTTGTCGTCGGGCGCACGTCGGATAAGCGGCGTTCCGAGTTTCTGGTTGCGCCGATTTTGGTGGAGATGCGCGAGATTAAGGACGAAACCGTTGCCTTGTTTTCCGGCGTCAAGTTCGACGTGGATAAGAAAGCGGGGCTACACGGCTACTGCGACTTCCTGATGAGCCGCGACGCTCTGCTGAATGCGATTAAAGCCCCGGCGTTGTTTGTCACCGGGGCGAAAAAAGAAGACCTGAACGCCGGTGTTCCGCAGTGCATCGCCGAAATGGTTGCCGCGCAACGGTTCAACGACGCGGAAGGAAAGCCGATTGAAACGGTGTACGGCGCGGTGACGGATGGGACGCGCCGGCGGTTCCTATCGCAAAGGGAAAAAATCGTCGGGATTGACCTACGCGAGTACGGAATCGCGGAACTGCCGCAGATTCTCGGTATTCTGGTTCATATGGTTTCGTGAACGTCGCCCGCAAAACAAAAACGAACCGGCACAAAATATGCCGGTTCGCTTCCTGTTCAATCGGGGCAGCGGGATTCGAACCCACGACCTCTACCACCCCAAGGTAGCGCGCTACCAAGCTGCGCCATGCCCCGATGTACCGCCTATCGTACCGCCATTATGCCCCCGTGTCAAACGCGATTTTGCTTCGCCGGAGGTGCGCCGTGCCGACCACGCCCACCGGGAGCGTCAGTCTACGCGGGATATGACCATACGCGACGCCCGACGCGACCGCGACGGTAGGCGGCGTGTTCTTCAGCACAAGGCGCGGCACACCGGCTACAAGTAGGGCAAGTTCCGCGTCGGTTGTGCCGGTGAAGGAGCCGATTAGCACGGCGGATAAGTCGGCGAGCAGTCCGGCTTGCCGCAATTGCGTCAGCATCCGGTCAACCGCGTATAGTTCTTCGTGAACGTCCTCTATAACGAGAATCGCGCCGCGTAAATCGGGTAGGTACGACGTTCCCACGAGCGACGTGAGTAGCGACAGGCACACGGGAAAAACCGCCCCGGTCACGGTGTCCGCGCCGCTTGCCGCGGCGCGGTGCGTCGTCCACGGCGTGGCGTCCGTTGGCGGCGCATACGCTCCGCGAAAGCCGTTCGCGCCCACGGCTTGCCAGAAGGACGCCTCGCTGAACGGGTCAAGCGTGTTTTCGCCGAACCCGTCGCCCGCCGTCGCCATGATGCCGCTAAACGATGCCACACCGGCGCGAGCCGCCAAGGCGAGCGATAACGCGGTAATATCCGAGTAGCCGACCACCGGTTTCGGGTCGCGGCGCGGGGCATCATAATCAAGTAGGGGAAGGACGCGGGCGCAACCGTAGCCGCCGCGAGCGCACAATACAAGGTCAATCGCCGGGTCGGATAACATTTCGTTTACGTCAGCGGCGCGGTCAGCGTCGCTTCCGGCGAGGTATGGGAAACCGTCCGACGCCGCGCTATCGGCGGCGTGTTCTCCCACACGGACGCGGTAGCCGCGCCCGGTCAGCACTGCTACAGCGCGGTCAAGATCGGCATGAGACGGGGAACCCGCGGGCGAAACGATACCGATAGTTCCGGCGGGTGGCAGAGGGCGCGGCAACAAAAAAGGACGCTGAGGGATGCTCATCGTCCTTTGTTTCGGCGAACGCGGGGGTATTTCCTGCGTTAAATCTGATTCGCCGGGTCAAATGCGCTGACGCCATACGGTCGGTCACTGTTCGCCGTGGCGTATTTCGTTTCGTTAAACTGCCGCTTAATTTCGCCGATAGGGTCATTCGAGTTTTGAATCTGCGCGAGTTTCTTGCCGTATTTATCGAACGTGCCTTTAATCCCGCCCGGCTGTTTCGATGCCCAGTACAAGCCACCACCGACTAACGCCGCGAATATCAGACCGTTGTTGTTTTGCTTTGCCATTTCGTATCTCCTTGTCGCCCCGCTTGCGCAGCGCGTTTGTTATACGTACTTTATACCCGCGCCTCTTTTGTGCTAAACTAAGCCCATGTCCGACACCCTGCCCACCGACCATTTGATCGCCATGCCCCTTGCCGAATTGCCCGCTGCCGCGATTTTCGATTGCGACGGAACCCTTGTTGACACGATGCCGACGCACTTTCGGGCTTGGCGCGAAACATTAGACGCCGCCGGACACCCCACGATTTTCCCCGAAACGCAGTTTTACGAATGGGCGGGAACCACGGCAACCGCGATTACCGAACGCCTCAACGAAATCCATGGGCTTGCCCTGCACCCCGAAAGCACCGCCGCCGCGAAAGAAGAACTCTTCGCTACGCTTCTGGTCGGCGTCGAACCGGTCGCGCCGGTGGTCGCCGAAGCGCGGCGACTGTTCGCGCTCGGCGTTCCGCTCGCGGTGGCATCGGGCGGATGGCGAGCCGTGGTGGACGAGTCACTCCGCGCCATTGGCATCCGCGACTTGTTCGTCGGCATCGTCGGATCGGAAGACGTGACGCACGGCAAGCCCGCGCCGGAGGTGTTCCTTCGCGCCGCCGAACTCCTCAACACAGCACCGGAAAAATGCGTCGTGTTCGAGGACGCGGCGGGCGGCATTTTGGCGGCACACCGGGCGGGCATGAAATGCGTGGACATCACGAAGTTTTTGTGAGAAACGCAGACGCGATTCGTGCAAGGTCGTCGCGCAGGGCGCGGTCAGCGCGGAGCGGTTCAAACGACGGGAAGCCTTCCGGGGCGGGGGAAGCCTTGCCGGTCGCTACGCCTTCGCGGCGCAAAAAATCGAGTTGACACAGTGCGATATGTAGCACCGACAGCACCCCGGCAAGCCGGTCGGTTTGCCGGTACGCCGATTGCGCCGCGAGTGTCGCCATAGGCACAATGTCCTGATTGTCGGCGTTGGTCGGGATACTCGATGTGGCGAACTGCTGACACGCCCCGCGCATTTCGGCAAGTAGCGCGGTCGCCGTGAGTTGCGCCCCGGCAAGCCCGCTTCCCTTGCCGGGTTCGTAGGCGAGCAGAAGCGGCGCGAACTCGTTGTGCCGCGACGGGGTGCAAAGCAGGGCGATTTGCCGCTCCGCAAGCACGGCGGTTTGTGTAAGGGCGGCGTTCAGGGTATCGGCGGCGAACCCCACGGCTTGCCCATGAAAGTTGCCGCCGTGAATCACCGCGTCCTCGGTAATCAAGGGGTTATCGTCCACGCCGTCAATTTCGGCTTCCACGGTGGAGCAGGCGAAGCCAGTGTTTCGCCGACACGCCCCCAACACCTGCGGGGCGCACCGGAGCGAATACACTTCCTGAAGCGGGCGCATCGTATCCTCGTACTTGCCGAAGCGTTCGGCTTCCTCTCGAATCGCCGCCGCGCTTTGTTTCTGCCCGCCGTGACCGCGCAAAACGTTCAAGTCCTCGTTCAGCGCGTCGGCACGGCAGCCGAGAAGCCGGTACATCCAGCCGGTCAGCGTTTCGGCGACGTACAGCAACCGTTGCCCCCGCGCCACGGCGATAGCGGCATACGCGGTCAAAAACGACGTGCCGTTTACGAGGGCTAAAGCGTCGCGCCCCGACAGCGCGACCGGCGACAAACCGGCGCGGCGCAAACACTCGCCAGCCGGTAGCCGCTCACCGCCATACACTGCCTCGCCGCCGCCCATCAAAACATTGGCAATATGCGATAGGGGAACCAGATCGCCCGACGCCCCGACCGACCCGGTTGCCGGCACACACGGCGCGACGCCCGACCGCAGTAGGGCGAGATACGCCCCCGCCGCGTCCGGCGACACGCCCGAATAGCCCTGTCCGACCGTGTTCAGTCGGAGCATCATGGCGGCGCGAACGATTCCCGCCGGAGCGTCCGCCCCGTAGCCCGCGCCAAGGTGCGCTATCAGTGCCGCGCCCTGCGCCGCGTCGCCGCCTGTTTCGCTGACAACGTGTGGTCCGAATCCGGTGGTCGTGCCGTAAATCGGAACGCCGGAGTCGTGGTGGCGCAGAAAGTTTTGGTACGACGCTTCGATGTGTTCGTTCGCAGCAGAGGAAAACGACACGTCCGGCGTGTCGGCATTCCCCACCATCTCCACACGCATACAGGAAGGGGCTTCGCCGTAGCCGACGACGATTTCGCGGGGCAGGAGGTTCATTGCTCTTCGTTATACGTCGTCCAAAGCGTTCCGGCAAAAAACGCTGCCCCGTGCGCGTTCGGAACCGGGACTAAATCGGCTCCCGCACATAAAAAACGGTTCGTGTCTTCGGGCGTCGCGTCCGGCGAAAGCGGGTCGCCCGCGCTTGCCCCGTGTCCCGCGAACGCCGTGAAAGCGTCGGCGACGCGGTAACCGTGCGACGCGGCAAGGGCGCGGAGCGTTTCGTTGAACCGGCGCACGCCGCCCGCGAGAACATCACTCGCGCCGTCCATCGGGTCGTAAAGCGTGGAAAGTAGCACGGCGGCGCGGGGAGCGAGGGAGCGAAGCGCGGACAACGCCGCGCCGCCGTGTTCCGCAAGTTCCCCGCAAACCGCGTCTGCGTCGCCGCTGGCGAGGCGCGGCAAGTCGGTCGCGCCTGTTGTAATTGTCACCACGGACGGCGCGACTGCCATAGCGCGAAGCCGGGGCAGTTGCACGTAGCGCACCGCCCCCGCGTTCGCGCCGTCGGACGCGAGCGGAATCATTTTCGTGGCGGGAACAAGCTCGGTGAGGTGGGCGTAAAACGCGCTTGCCGCCCCGGTGATACTGCCGGTATTGCGACTTTGCGCGTCGCCGAGCGAAACGTAGTAGGGGGTATCGGAGGCAAGTGGAAGGCGACGCATTTAAGCCGTTTCAACAACGGGGACGTTACGGTAAATGCGCGATAGCGGCACGGCGACGGTTTTGCCGCCAAACGTTAGCGTCAGCACGTCGGACAAAGCGCGGTACTCGTGGGTAAGCGTGAGCGTATCGGCGTTCATCTTCTCGTAGTGCGTAACGGCAACCGTGTCTTGATCAATCAAAATGTAGTGCCGGAGCGTCTCGATTTGCGCGTACTCCTGCAACTTTTCGCCCCGGTCATCGTCCCGCGTGGTCGGCGACAACACTTCTACCAGTGCTACCGGGTTCTGAATCGCGTCGCGGTTGTCAACGAGTGCCTCGCCGCAGAATACAACGAGGTCGGGAAAGTAGTACAAACCGCGCTTCACGAAAACGCGCTGGTCGCTCCCCAAAACCTCGCAAGGGTTGCCGACTTTTTCCAGCGCGTTGCCAACCGTGAAGGCGAAGTTTGACGCCAATAAATTATGCGCCGGGGAGCAATCCGCCCGGCGCACCACCCATCCGTGAACGTAATCGTGTTTGTGCTTTGCCTTTCGCACGAACGCATCCCACTCGTCTACCGTCATCGTGCCGACCACGCAGGACAGGTCGAAACGCGAACGGGGCGTTGCCCCGTTCGCGGGCGGGGGCGCGAGCGGGGCGGCGGAAGATATGGCGTCGGTCGTGGTGAGTGACATAAGGAAATTATACCCCGCTTACACCGGGGGAGGCGCGTTCGGTTGCATCGGGGCGGCGGACGTGTTCACAGTCGGTTGTACCGAATGGTCGCCGCAAAGCACCACCATCAGGTTCGACACCAACGCGGCTTTTTCGCGCTCGTTCATGTTAATCGTTTCGTGCTGTTGCAATCGGTCAAGGGCAAGTTCCACCATGCCGACCGCGCCCTCGACGATTTTCTGACGCGCCGCGATAACCGCCGTCGCTTGCTGACGACGTAGCATCGCACCGGCGATTTCCGGCGCGTAGGCAAGGTGCGACAACCGCGCCTCCAGCACCTCGACCCCAGCGCGGGCAAGGCGTTCGTTCAGTTCCGATTTCAAATCTTCGCTGACAATATCGGTGTTGCGGCGAAGCGAGATTTCGTGATCCTCGGCGTCATACGGGTGCGTACTCGCCAGATGGCGCACGGCGGTTTCGCTCTGAAGGCGCACGAACTCTTCGTAGCGTTCAACCTCGAACGAAGCGCGATAGGTGTCCGACACGCGCCAAATGATAATCGCGGCGATCTCAACCGGGTTACCCGCCGAATCGTTGACCTTGAGTTTGTCGCCGTTCAGGGTGCGGGCGCGAAGCGACAGCGTGGATTTACCGGCAATGGGGTTCACGAAAAACCAGCCGTTCTGCCGGATAGTGCCTTGATACTTGCCGAACAGGGTTAGGATACGGCTACCGTTCGGCTCGATGACGATGGAACTGCTCCATAACCAGAAGAACGCGATTACGAGCAGGATGCCCCAGAAGATGCCGATGGGGTTACTGACCGCGCCCGCGAACTGCATGAACGCGAGAACGGCGGCGACCAACATCAGTATCAAACCGATGATTCCCGGCATCGCGCCCGCCGGGTGTTCGCGTGCGCCGGTGTCGGAGGCGGTGTAGCGCGGCATGAGCGTGACCGGCGCGGTGTACGTGTTGGTGTCGGTGCGCGACGCTTCGCTTCGGTAGCCGGGGGCTTCTTCTTGGGGGGCTTGTTTGAGCATACTATTTTCCTGTTTTCCTGTCTGCGGAAACAAAGTTTCCCCTGACAACCTTTCGACACGCGAACTTTGCCACCGGTTGCTCTTTTTAACCCGGTGGCTCGATTCTCACGGTGTTATCGTTTGCGCCGAAGGGCTATGCCCGTGCCGCCCAGTAGCACCGGCAAAACAAGCGCGAGCGTTCCCGCTTCCGGCACAACCGTGCCATTGAGGCGGATGGTGAAGCGGGCGACACCCGGCGTGTCGTTGAA
The DNA here is from genome assembly GCA_014380985.1 of Armatimonadota bacterium. Classification (GTDB taxonomy): domain Bacteria; phylum Armatimonadota; class Armatimonadia; order Armatimonadales; family Armatimonadaceae; genus JACMIU01. The sequence goes on from JACMIU010000521.1 coordinate 13,074, forward strand.
CGTGCCTTCGCCCCCGTTGTTGAAGTTCTGCGAACTTGATTCGGCATTGAAAACGATGCCGCTTCCGTTCTGCTCGGTCGGAATCAAATCATTCACCGTCCAAGCGGCGGCGGTTCCATCGAACGTGGTGCCGACCACGTTGTACGTTGTGCCGGGGGCAAGCGTGAACGTGGTGCGCGGCGCGAACGCGAAGATCGCGGCGGGGGCGGTGGTCGGCACGGACTGCGTACCGAAGTCAAACAGTAATGCCGACGGGTCGTTATTAGCGTTGTTGGCGTACAAGCCGAACACAACGTTCGCGGCTCCCGGTGTGACGCCGTTGGTGCGGCCGCTTAGCACCACATCGAGCGACGTGAGGGTCACGGCGTTTCTGCCGGTCGTGAACTGCGAGGCGATGCTACTGAACTGAACACCTCCGAAATCCGCCGTGCCAATACCCACGGTGGTCTGCGGGGTTCCTGCGAAGTTGTCGTACAGCACCAAGGCGGAAGCACCGGGCGCGAAACAAGCCGATGCCGCGAGAATCGCAACAAACACCCCGAAACGAAAAACAGTCATGACTTTCCCTTTCAGCGTTCCCCCGCGTTCTATAGGCGGTGGGCTACGCGCCGTTAGGTTCACCGCCGCTACGCCGCCTTCCTTCCCCGGTTTTCGTTGCCGATTCGCGCTACAATACATAATCATGACTTATTCAACAACGCCACGAATCGCGGTTCTCGCGGGCGGGCGGTCGTCGCGCATGGGAACTGACAAAGGGAACCTCATGCTCGTGGGCGAAACGCTTTTAGCGCGCACGGTGCGCCTCGCCCGTGCCGCGACCGGCGAAACGCCACTGGTTATCGGGCGCGTGGCAACCGATACGAACGCCGTATACCTGCCCGACGATGTTGCGGAAACGGGTCCCGTAGGCGGACTCTTGACCGCACTCCGACACGCCGGGGGGCGTGCTGTTTTAGCCGTGTCGTGCGACCTGCCCGCGCTTTCCGGCGAAGCGTTTGAATGGCTTCTCGCGCAAAGCACCGGCAATCTCGGCACGGTGACGCGAAACGGGGAGCAATGGGAACCGCTTTTCGCCGTGTACACTGCTGCCGCCATGCCGCTTATCGAAGCCAATATCGCGGCGGGGAAACGCTCGCTTCACGCGCTCATCAAGGCGGAGGGCGACGGCTTC
>JACMIU010000522.1 GCA_014380985.1 Armatimonadota bacterium
GCTTCCTGTTGCGACGGGTTCAGCGTGGAGAGAAGCGGGTCGGCGGGGTCGGGGACGTGCGGCGCGTCGGTGTCGCTATCGGCGAACGCAGGCGCGGAAAGCGTCACGATGGACGGCGGCACATAGGCTTCATAATCGGCGAACGGGTCGTCGGCGTCGGTGGGCGGGGGCGGAAAGTCGTCCATGCCCCCATTGTATCGCGTAGGAGGCTACTCCGAGCGCGATACAATGCGCTATGCGACCGAAACCCCGACCCGTTCCACTTTGGCAACGCCGCTTGTGGTATCGCGGTCGCCATTATCTGAACCCGTTCGCCGTTCTTCGGGATTCTTTCTTCCGTTCGCTGGCGCGTGACGGCGGTGACACGTTCGACGGCATCGCCATTTGCAGCTTTGCACTGGACGACACCGAGGAAACCGAGGAACGGTTCGTCAACTATGTGCGTGAAGCCCTCGCCCTGATTCGCACCCATGATCCGGTGCGCTACCGGCGCGTCAAGCGGCATTTACATTCCGTGGTGAATCAATCTTGCGAAACGAACGCGCAAGTGAACCTGTGGGCGAATCAGTGCCAGATAGATTTTAACCGCTGGTCGCTCGCCGACAACGGAGCCACCCACCCTTGGTATATCGCTTTTGTTGCCAAACTCATTGTTCACGAGGCGACACACGCTTGTATCCACGACCATTGCATCCCGCAGTTAGGGCAAAACCGGGTTCGCGTCGAGCGCATCTGTATAAGCGAAGCGAACGATTTTTTAACGAAGTTGCCGGACGAAATGTATGACTTTGTCGCCGGTTTCCGCAACCCTATGACCGACGCACAAATCGCGGCGTGCTACGAAACCGAAGCGGTTAGCCGCGCCGCGTTTCGCCACCGGGTGTGGAAACAACTACGCGAAGCGTTCGGAAGCCTTGCCCGGTAACCGCCCCGCACACCGTGCTTACCCTTGCCCGACCAGCATTTCCCGCGCCGAAGCGTGTTTGTCGTAGTCGGCGATGCGCCCATCAAGCGCGACGCGCCCGCCGCGAATTGTGTTTAGAACCGCACCAACGCGCCCTTCGACCTGCTCTAACGCCATCGCCACATTATCTTCCAAGTTGGTGAGCGTTTCGCGGGCGTACTCGTCCGCGCCGCGCCGGATTTCGTCGGCTTCCTGCTCGGCGGAGCGCAGAATCTCGCGGGCTTGCGCGGTGGCAATTCGCAGAACTTCGCCCTCCTCCACCATCGCCGCGCACTGCTTTTCGGCTCCCTCACGCATTTCCAAAGCGTGTGCCTCGGCTTCGCTTCGCAGGGTATAGGTGTGAGAATCGGCTTCGGCGCGGAGCCGTTCGGCGTGGTGTTGCGCCTCGGCATACAGCGATTTTGCTTGCGCCTCGGATTTTGTTCGTATAGACTCGGCGTGCGCCTTGCCCTCGGTGATGCTTGCCTCGGCATGCGCTTGCGCGTTCTCCATGACCCGCGCCGCCTCGGCTTTCGCGTCCGATAAAAGCCGTTCGGCGTCCGCGTGTGCCGCCCCGATAACGCCCGTCGCCGCACCGTGCGCGTCGTTCATTATCTGCTCGGAGTTTTGCGTAATCTTTCCGGCGCGGCGCAAATCGTCGGGAAGCGACGCCCGAATCTTGTTGACGAGTAGATAAAACTCTTCGTCGTTGAAGCGAAACCAACCGAAAATCGGCTTGGATTCGTCTAACAGGGCTTCTAAGCGGTCAAGTGTCTCGGTGGTCTCAATGGGTCGAATATCTTTGGTAGTCATAAGGATAGCGCAATAATTCCGTCTTTTTTCTTCTAAGGCAACCGTTCCGAACGCGGTTCGTCGGGCAAACCGGCAAACTTTTCTTGCAGGGCGCGGGCGACGTGCGCCGGAACCAATGCCGATAAATCGCCGCCGAGCCTGCCGATCTCTTTGACGATACTGGACGACAGGTACAAATGCTCCGCACTCGCCATCAGAAACAGCGTTTCCACATCGGGCGCGAGGTGCTTGTTCGCCATCGCCATCTGAAACTCGTACTCGAAATCGGACACGGCGCGTAATCCTTTGATAATCACCCGCGCCCCGTTTCGCCGCGCAAAATCCACCAGCATTCCGTCAAACGGTTCAATGATGGTATTCGGCAAGGGGCGGCAGGTTTCCTGCAACAATTGTACGCGCTCTTCGACCGAAAACAGCGGCGACTTTTGCGAGTTGCGCCCGACCGCGATTACCACGCGGTCAAACAGTTTCGCGGCACGAAAAATAATATCGGCGTGTCCGTTCGTGATGGGGTCGAACGAGCCGGGGTATAGAGCGGTTTCAGGCATGGTTTTGCAGAAGTTGTTGCGTAATCAAAAAAGCGTTCGGCTTATCGTCGGCGAAAATCCAACCCACTTCGATAGCGAAGCCGGGCATACAAGTGAGCGTGAGTTGTCCGTCCGTCAGGAACTCTTCATCGTAATCAGTGTCGGCTTTTCGCAGATAACGTACCCACTTCTTGCGCGGGTCAATAAAGACGATTTCGCCGACGCCGATAGCGCGGTAATCGGCTTCGAGCGGAATCAGGTCGGAAGGGCGGTCATTCGGAGAGATGATTTCGATGACTAAGTCGGGCGCACCGTAGATCGCGTCATTATGAATAATGCTTTCATTATCGGCACGAACGAAAAGTAGGTCGGGCAGTCTGCCACCAATGTTGTTAATTTTTACAGCGGATCGAGAGCCCAAAATCTTGCCCAAGTTTTTGGCTTGAACATAGTTGCCAACAACAAGAGCGAGCCACATAAAAATCCATTCGTGCGGGTATTGCGCTGCCATTCGGTGAATCATTACTCCTTGAACCAATTCACTGTCAATCGTTTGTGCCAAATCAAGCCATGTCGCAAAATCAATCGGACGATCGGCGTAGTAAACGGTACGGTCGAAACGTTCCACGGTGGAACGGATTTCCAGCGCGTCAAAAGGTTGGATTTCCAAATCTTTCATGGTGGCTTTGCTCCTGCGTTCAATTATACATCTTTTGATGATGAAGTAATCATCACGCCGCCGTTACCAGTGTCTCGCATTGCCAGCGACTTCGGTCAGGAGATTCCCCTTTCTGCCGGAACTGCAATACTGTTTTGCTTCGGTGCGGATCGCTTCAGCAAAAACGGGCGTTCTGCGACGCAGAAAAATCCGTAGCCTATGCCAACGAGCAACACCGGCATCACCCCCTGACACCAAAGAAACAGCAACATCGGCGACCATTCAAGCGTTTTGATGTATGCATAGGAAATACGTATCAAAGGTTCGTGAATCAGATAAATACTATAAGACGCTACGCCGATAGTGACAAGAAATGAGCGCGAAAGATGTTTACGCACCGTGTCATCTACCAACGCCAGCAGTATCGCAAAAAAAGACAGCAACGATGCAAACAGCAGACGTGACCAATTGGTAGGGGATGTTGGTATCGCTTCTACAGTGAGTATCATTCCCGCGAAACTTAGCACCCATCCTAACCGTAGCCCGGCAACTACGGAGGACTGACGAAGCCAATCTTCTCTTTGAATCAATAACTGCGCGGCGATCACTCCAAGTACAAAGGTAGGTAGGAAGAACGGTAGCGGGGTGGAAAGATTAAGTATCCTGCCAACCCATATATTAGATGGCGCGACATCGCTTCCAAGATAAAAAAATGCCGCGCTTATAACTATACTGACTAATATTGTTGCTACCGAGCCGACACGTTTTAACACGTTTAGTAGTACAGGCAGAACGAAATACCATCTTGCTTCCAAACATAATGTCCAGAAGGAAGGATTCATTGCAGTCGTGATCAGAAAGAAACTTAAAAATATATCGCGGCGGGACGATTGCAAGACTCCGTCGCTGAGCAGAGGCTCCCATCGAAGTTTGGCAATAATTATTGCGCTCACAAGAAATATTGCCCACGCAATGTAGTAAGGCGGCAAAATACGCTGGGCGCGGCGTGATAAATACACTTTCCACTCGAACGGCTTCGCGGAAAGTTTCAGCAACGGGTAACTTAAACAAAATGCCGACAGCGCGAAAAATAAATCCACGCCCGTGTAGCCGTAACTGAAAAATAATGGCAACGAGATCAAATGAGAGCCAACCGTCACCGAAGGAAATAAATGCTTGCCCGTGTGATAAAAGCAATGGTGTAGTATCACAATAATACAGGCGATTGCCCGTAACCCATCAATCGAATCGAAACGACTCACCGCCGATTTCGATGCGTTGGTGTTTGTGCCAGAGGTGGAATCCACGGTGTTTTGGTCGGGTAAAATCATTCGCGCTTTCTGCGTTCGGAAAACTGTTTTTGCAGGATAAACTATTAAAACGGTTGTGTCAATAATGATCAGCGAAGAAATGGTATTGACAGATTGCAGATAGCTGCGGTGTGAGCGACATCAAGCCGCGGTGACGACTTCGCCCTGCCGCCGCTTCTCGCGCAGTGCTTCCCGGAGCGGCTTGTTTTCCGGTTTCGCCAGCGTTTTGTCGTCCGACAGCAACGCGAACGCATCGGCGCGGGCGTCCGCGAGCAGGTCGGCGTCGCGCAGAACGTCGGCGATAGACAGCCCCGCCACGCCGCTTTGCCGGACGCCGTAAAACTCGCCCGGACCGCGAAGGCGCAGATCGGCTTCGGCGATTAGAAAGCCGTCCCCGGTTTGCGTCAGAACTTCCATGCGCTCCACGCCGTTCGGGTTTTGCGGGTCGGCAACCAGAACGCAGAACGATGCGAACTGCCCGCGCCCCACCCGCCCGCGCAACTGGTGGAGTTGCGCCAACCCAAACCGGTCGGCGTCCTCGATCACCATCACCGCCGCGTTCGGCACATCTACCCCGACCTCGATAACCGTGGTAGCGACCAGCACCTGCGTTTCGTTCGCCCGAAACGCATTCATCGCGGCGTCTTTTTCGTCCGAACCCATCTGCCCGTGCAGAAGTCCGACGCGGTATTCGGGGAACGTGTGCGCCTGAAGGTGCGCGGCAAGTTCGGTAGCGGCGCGGCTTTGCACCTTTTCCGACTCCTCGACCAGCGGGCAAACCACAAACGCCTGTCGCCCACTCTGAAGCACCTTGCGGACGCCTTCGTACACGCCGTCTTTTTCCGACGACCGTTTCCAGTGCGTCTTGATGGCTTTGCGCCCCGGCGGAAGCGCGTCAATAATCGAAACGTCAAGGTCGCCGTAGACGGTGAGCGTCAGGGTGCGCGGAATCGGGGTTGCGGTCATCACCAAAATATCGGGCTGGCGCAGGATGCCGGAATCCCGCGCCCCTTTCGCGCTTAAAGCGGCGCGTTGCAAAACGCCGAAGC
>JACMIU010000523.1 GCA_014380985.1 Armatimonadota bacterium
ACGTGCGCGAGCATCAGCGCGGACGAAACCACGTGGTCGAGTTTCTGCGTTTGCCCGATTTCCTGCCGCATCAGTCGCCCCTCGTCAATCAGAAGCAGAATATCCTGCGACTTTTCCTGCTCGTAGGTGCGGGCGATGACCTTGCCGCGCCGCGCCGTCGCGTTCCAGTCAATCGTTCGGTACTCGTCGTCGGGCGTGTAATCGCGGAGCGATGCGAACTCGCGCCCCGCGCCGACGTTGCGAATCTTGCGAACTCCCTGCCGCGAAAGCATGGCGCGGCGAAGCATAATCTCGTAGTCGGCGACGGCGCGAAGGTTCGGATAAACGGCGACATTCTGTACGGCAGGAACGCTCACTTGACGGATAATCAAGCCGAGCGGCGCGGTGACACGGACGAAAATATCGGAAAATTGGAAGTCGCCACGGGTCGGCGGCACGACGTTGTAGGAAAACTCCCACGTTTCCATCGGTTGCAACTGTTTGGCTTTTTGCCGGGACGCCTCGCCCGCGTCGCCGAAGCCGAACGACGGCGGCGGTTCGTCGCGCACCTGCACGTGAAGCGGGACACGGGAACCGTTGCGGACGCGAATCACGACCTCGTTATCGGCGGCGACCGAAAGCACCTCGCCGACTTCGCGGGTCACGCTCACGGCGTCGCCGGGGCGCGGGCAACGCAGATAGTCAATCACGGCGGCGGCGGCTAAAGCCAAGTTCCACAGCACGGCGGCATAGGCAAGCCCGCCTATCGCATACGACGCGAGAAGCGGCACGATACCGATAGCGACTAAAAAAAGAAAGCGGCGAGAAACGATGACCAAGCGGTTTTCTCCGAGCGAACATCCGAAAGCGAGCAGGACTTGCGCCGATTATATCACGACGATTTTCAGGCGTCCGTCGCGGGCGTGCCGATTTCCGCCATGTCGTTTAGCAAAGCGTGAAGTCGCGCCGTGACCTCCCGCGTGACTTCCGTGACCGCCCCGCGCTTGTCGGTTCGGTACGCGGGCAGGGTTTGCGCCGCGCTGATCGGTCCCGCAAGGGCGATCGTGGCGTCGCACAAGGGGCGCGTTCGTTTCGTGCCGTGCGTTTCGACTTCAAGGCGCACCAACAGTTCGCCGATTTGCTCCAGCGTCGCGTCGGCTTCAAGGCGGTTTTCGCGCACGCCCATAAAGTTTTCCACGCGGCGCAGGTCGGCGAGGCACACATCGGCGACCCATTCGCGCCGCTCCTGCAACCGGTGTGCGTAGCGGGTGGCTCCCTCGGCGAGTTTGTCGCGGAACGCATAGGCGGCGATAAAGAGCGTCCGCATCCGGTGTACCATGAACTCCTCTTTTGGCGCGACGATATGGAGCATAGCCACTACGCGGGCTTCTAAGGCGGAATACAGCGCGGCTAAACGGGTTTCGGTGTCGGCTTCCGGGTTCGGGGCCAAGCCGTACTCGGTTTCGATTCCCGACAAGACCGCGAGGGCGGCGCGGCGGGTGCGCCGGTAAAGCGAATCGCCGTGTTCGCTCGCAATTCCCAAATCCTCCTCGACACTCGCCAAGCCGATGTCAATAGCGCGGCGGGCATCGTCGGCGTCTACGTAGCGGTACTTGATAGCAACCGGTTGCAGGATAATATCGGCGTCGGGTTCGGTATCGTCCAACTTGTCCATCGCCCAAAACGCCACCTGCGCGAAGCCGGAGTTGAGCGGAAGGAGGTAGTCGTTCTGCCCGTGCGCCTCGCCTTCGGCGAACAGCACCAGTTTGCCACCCGGAATCAGCAAGGACGCCTGACATTTCTTGAGCGCGGCGCGGTCGGGGGTTCCGCGCCGGATCGGGAACGCCCCGATGCGCGACACGACCGCGCCAATCGCGCCCTCAAACAACTCCTGCATCGCCGCGAACCGGAACCGCTCCCCCAGCGACTTAGACAAGCCGAACATCACTTGGGGGTCGGTCGGGGTCGGATGATTCGGCAAAAACAGGACGCGCTTACCGCGCAGGGCGTGAAGCCGTTCTTCATCGGCGGCGGTGAAAAAGCGCGTTTCGGTGATATGCTCCCGGTAGCGCATGATGCGGCTATAGGCGAGCGAGATAATCCGGTGAACGCGCCCATCAATCGGCGGCAGGTCGGGGTTTTGGTCTTCGGCGTCGGGCATAATGGTAGGAATTATACCGTTTTACATGGAGCATTCGCCCGCCGTTCCCTCGCGGGGCTTGCCCCGCGAGGGAACGGCGTTGCGCTTATCCGGCGAGCAACCTCTTCACCACGCCCGAAAGCGTCGCCTTGTCCACGCCCGCCAAACGGTTCGGCACTTCCGCCATTACCTTGCCCATATCGCGCACCGATGACGCGCCCAAATCCGCGATCACGGCGCGAACAGTTTCCTCGACCTTCGCCTCATCCGGGGCTTCGGGCAGGTATTCGGCGATAAGCGCGATTTCGTATCGCGTTTTGGCGGCGAGTTCCTCGCGGTTGCCGTCTATCGCCGATTGCAAGGTTTCGTCGCGGGACTTGCGCTGTTTTTGCAAAACGCCTATCGCGTCGGCGTCGGGCAGATTATCGCGGTCGCCTTTGTCCACGGCGACGGCTTTTAGTTCGCTGAAAAGGAACGACAGCGCGGCGCGTCGTTCGGTGTCGCGGGCTTTGAGTGCGGCGGTCATGTCCGCCTGTACTTGGTTGTAGATGCTCATGGTTTAGATATATCGCCTGACGCGCCGATTTGCTCAATCACGGTTCCTTTGGTGAACAAAAACGACAATAGGCGGGGCGGTTGTCCGGCGTCGTCGTCGTGCCACCATTCTTGCAGGGCTTGCACAGCGAATCCCTTGCCTTGCGCGGCAGTCACGAAATCCGAAACGTTATGCAGGAACGCCGGTATCTCGGTTGCCGTGCCGCCTTGCGAAAAGTTCGCCACCGATCCATCATATTGCCGGAACGGGTGCAACTCCGACAGGAAAAAAGTGCCCCTTTGCGACAAAGCCCGGTGCGCTTCGGCGAACACCGGGGACAGGTGTTCGAGATGCTCCAGCACCAGATTACAGACCACGAGATCAAACGATTCGGCGAGCGCGTCCCACGGCTCCGCGATGTTCGCCGCCGCAAACGTCACGTTCGGCGCGGATATTCGCGCTTTGGCACGGGCAATCATTCCCTCGGAAAAATCCACGGCGCGAACTGTGCCACCGATAGTCGCCAGTAGCGCGGTGTTTTTACCGGTTCCGCAACCGAGTTCGAGTATCGAAGCGAAGCGGCGGTTGCCCAGAACCAGAGCGGTGATTTGCGCGTCCAAATCGCGGGTGCGGTTCGTGTCGGCGTCGTAGGTTTCCGACCAAATTGTATAACCTTCTTGTATCGTCATTTCGTATTTTCCCTTTCTTTTGTTTGTGCCAACGCTTCGCGGGCGAACACCGGCGCGGCGATTTCGGCGGACGATAGCACGACGTAATCGCTCGAAACGGCGTTGATTCGCCGGGCAAGGTCGGCGTCGAAACAGCGTAGAATCAGGCGCAAGCGATACTCCGAGCCGCGATCCTGCACCAGCGTTTGCGCGGTTAAGCCGATTTCGAGGTTCGCGCCGTCGTCGGACAAACAGGCGATAACGGTGCAGGCTTTTTCAATTCCCGCCCGGCACAATGCTTCTTCGGTCGCGGCATCTCCGATAATCACCGGCACACGCCCTTCTAACTGCCGCACCGATGCCGAATCCGCCGACCGGTCAATCACCACCACCGACACGTTTTGTTCGGTTAGGTCGCGCACGATCTCGTAGCCGACCGAGCCAAGACCGCAAACAATCACGTGGTTGTGCATCCGCGCCGCTAAGCGTTCGGTGCGAAGGCGTCCCGCCGTACCAGACAGGAAGAAGTTCGTGGTGAACGACGTGAGCAACGCGGTTAGTGTCACCCCCGCAAACATCAAAAACGCGCCGAACAATTTTGCTCCGTCACCTTGCTTGAGCAGATTGTAGTCGCCAAAACCGACCGTGGTCAAAATCGTGGACGTGAAATACAGCGCGTCCACCGTAGAAATGCCAAGAACACGACGGAATATGATCACCCCCGCGCCAAACAAAAAGAGGAACAACCCGGCGAGAACCAACAGCGAGTATCGCCCGTCGAAACGCTCCGGCAGACGCATCATCCGGTCGAGTATCGCGCCGACCGAAAAGCGAGGCGGCGGAACCCCCTGCCCCGGTTCCATCGGGGCGAGTGCGGCACGGGCGAACTCGCGGGCGGCAAGCGCGGGCGGCGACAGCACAACATCAATACCGAAATCGCGCATCAGTCGGTCGGCGATGCGCCCTTCGTCAAGGCGCATCAGAATACGAATCGTGGACGAGTCGCCGCGCACATCCAGCGCGGCGGCGAGGCAGTCGGCATCTTGCGACGATGCCAGAATAAATGCGGTTGCGTCCGTGACGCCCGCATCGGCGCGAACATCGTCAAAGCGGAAGTCGCCGATTTGCAGGGTTACGTCCAGATCGCGGGCGCGTTTGAGCCGGTCGGCGCGGGTTCCGGCGTTCGTAATCACCGTGATACGCGCCGCGGCATCCTGCTCGCGCAAGCATTCCACCACGCGCAAGCCAAAGCGTCCGAGTCCGCAAACAATCACGTGCTTCATGCCGTGTTTTTTATACCACGGACGCGGCAACCGTGCGCCAGTCAACCGTTGAAGCAATCGGGTATAACAGGGGAAAGGAACCGGATATATGTCACAAACACCACCGATGGATTGGTCACTCCGCCACCGTATTTTGGGGATACCCAACCCGCCGCCATGGGACG
>JACMIU010000052.1 GCA_014380985.1 Armatimonadota bacterium
GCTTTGGCTAATGGACTGGTCTATGTAAAGCCGCCACGCACCCGCCGCCGCCGCAAGCATTTTCAAGCCCGACAATACCCACGCCGGAGCCGATGCTTGCAGATAATCGTCGGCGAGTGCCACCGCGCAAACCGCGATAATCACGTACAACACGCCGCGCCCGAACGCGCCGGATCGAGAAGGGTTAGCAATCATTCGCCGTCTTTCAGTGCGTAGGCGTAGACGATAATCATGTCCCCGCGCCTCATGCCAAAGATTTGGTGTACAATTTTTTCAAAAATCAGTTTTTTTAAGCCGGTCAGTTTCATGGTTTCGTTTCGTCCTTCCGTTCGCAATGCTTTTACTTAAAACTAACGTGTTGCGACAGATACGATAAAAGCGCGATTACCGAACCGAGTGCGGTCAACGTCATACCGATCAGCCAACGGTTTGCGGTAATCCGGTCGTCCTGCTCTTTTTTTGCCGTCGCCGCTCGCAAAACGTCGGTTTCTTTTTCTTTATCGGCGCGGTATGCCGCTTCTTTTTCGGCGGCGATTCTCGCTTCGGTTTCCGCTTTCAACTGCCGCGCCCATTCAGACTTGTCGGTTTCTACTTGTTTTTCGATGCGTGACCGCCAATCCTCAATGCGCGTGACGCGGTTGACACAATCCGTTAAGCCGTGTACCTGCGACTGCAACAATGGCTCGAATTGACTCAAGCGTGACATATCGCGTTTCACTTCGGCGAGCGAAACGGTTAAATCCCGCATATCCGTGCTTAGTTGCCTTGCCGTCACGGCGTCCATTTCTACACTCATAGCCCGTTCCCACCGCCCGCGACCGTCGTACACGTCGCCGCTATAAACAGAGCATCCGCCCTGCCCGCGTCCAAACCAATCACCGCGAACGTTTCGCCGCCCACCTGTAAGCGGTCGGTATCGCGCACGTCGGAGCCGACCGGCAAGCGCACCTCTGTATTTCGCAGGGAGACGATTTGCCCGCCCTGCTCAACCTCACGTTCGCTTCCCGACGACACCACGCGGCACGGAAGCGGCGCACCCGGCATCGGCTTGTAATCGGTCGCGTGGCTTCCGTCCGCGCCCTGCGTCACGTCGCGCCGCAAGACCGTCGCCAACTGCGTTAGGTATGTCGCCTCGTAATCGGCACGGTCGGCGGCAACCTCGGCGGGCGAATCAGCAAACATCAGAACGCACCGCCTGTACCGTCACAATTGGCAACCGAGCCTGATACTGCGCGATTAAATCCTGCGTCGCCTTCACCGCTTGGCTGTACTTCTTCTCCGCGTCGCGGTCGCGAGTATCCACGCGCTTTCGCAGTACCGCGAGTTCGTCGGTTAAAACCACGATAGCGACACGGGTAAGCGTGTCGCTGGTCAAATCGCGGGAATATGCCAATGCCTTTTCATCACACAAGGCGAGCAGTTCGGCATCGCCGTAGTTGTACGGTTCCGCCGAATCGCCCACCATGCGCCGAAGCCGGGGCAAGTGCGCCAAAAAGTCAGTCGGCATTATTTAGCCGTCTCTCCCTCATTTGCGGATTCGGTTTGCTCGCCACCACTTGCCGCTTTCGGTTTCGCTTTCGGCTTGTCGGCTTCCGGCTTCTCGCTCCGCTCGTAAACCCCACCGTCGCCGTCAACTTCGCGCAGAAGTTCCGCCGCGTGTTTCGGCGTCACTTCCCACAAAACGCCCGTGCGGATATTTTTGACCCAAATCGTTGATTCCATCGTTTTCGTTTCCTTGTTTCAAAAACGGCGGCGAGAGTATCGCCGCCGTTGCTACTGAACTACTCTTGCTTAGGTCGGGTTCGCCGTAAGCACCGCGATACCACCGGGGCGAACCAATTTCGCCCCGTAGACATTCAGACCTTTGAGCGCGTCGGCAAACCGCTTTTCGGGGCGATAGCCTTCCACCTCCACAATTTGCGCGGCGTAGGAAATCGCGCCGGGATAGCCCGCGATAATCTTGTATCTCGCTTGTGCGGTATTTGGGACGTTGTTAGACATCGAAATATCGAAGCCCGCCGCCATACCAACCTGCCCATTACGAAGAACCGCATCGCTCGCCATTGACCCGACTGCAACGAACCGCGAATCTTGCAGTAGTAAGCCGTGGAACCACGCGGGGACCACCACCCAACGCCCGGTTTGCGGAATATCGGCTTCGTCCAGTTTGACCTTCAAACGAACCAGAAACAGGTAGGCATCGGCGGGCGTCACGATAGAAGTAGGCGAAGCGTCAGAGCCGATCAGGTTCGCGGCTTGCGCCCCGGTGTATAACGAAGCGATAAATCGGTCGTTTACATCGGCGAGTGCGTACCCACCTTCGGCAGTTGCCTCTGCCATAACTTTGGGGTTTTGTTGCGCGGCGTCAATATCGTCAATCTGAAAGTTGAAGGCTTTCGACTGGTTGATAAGAAGCGTCTGTTGCGAATCGTTCAACGTTTCGGGGTCTGCCATGTTCGTATTTTTAACATAGTCAAAAACCGTCACGCGACCGATACTGTTAATCTTGACGCTGTCGCCCATACGGGCAATCTCGCCTTCATAATCACGATTTACGAGCGAACCGTATACCAGCGACTTGTTCAAGTTCGCCAGCAACAAACCCGCCCAAACCGCAGGAATAAAATTAGTAAGTGCCATACCAAACTACCAACCTTTCTTTGCCCTATTTGGACATTGCCGCTAAAACTTCGTCTTGCGGCAACGCCGCGATTTGCTTTGCCGTCATCTTTGCGAGTGCGTCGCGTGTCAGACCACCGCCACGCGGACGCGCCGGATTTGTCGGCGAACCGCCACTGCCGCCCGGCTCACCAGCAAGGTACGGTTTCGCCTTCACCAATTCGGCGAGCAATGCCTCGACGTTTTGCGGCTTGCCGTTCGCGTCGAACTTCACCGCGCCCGTGTCCATGAGGCGGAAGGCTGCATCTTCATCAACGATGGAGAGTTTCCGCGCCGCCCGTTCCACGTCAAGACGAAGGTATGTTTCGCGCAAAGTCGCCTCGGCGGCGGCAACCTTCTTTTCTGCCTCAGCGGCGCGGTCGGCGGCTTTTTGCATATCCGTTTTCGTCGCGTTTTCACGTTCGGTTTCGGCGGATTTGAGCGTGTCGCGTTCGCTGGTGAGGGTGGTAAGTTGTGCCTGAAGCGCGGTGAGTTGCGACGCAAGCACAGTGGCATCGGGCGCGGGCGGCGTGTTGCCACCACCACCGGGCGCGGGCGGGTCGGTGTTGCCGGGGTCTTGGTAAAACCGTGCCGACCGGGAGCGAATCGCGGCGGCTTCGGCGTGTGCGACGGCACGAACGGAAGTGAACCCGACCCCGTTAAAAATGTTTTTGCGTTGGTGTTTCATAGTTTCGATTGACCGTAACAAACAAAAAAAC
>JACMIU010000524.1 GCA_014380985.1 Armatimonadota bacterium
CCACCGGCACACCGACCAGCAAGGGTTTTACCCTCATCGAACTGCTCGTCGTGATTGCCATCATAGCGATTCTCGCCGCAATTCTGTTCCCCGTGTTTGCGCAGGCACGAGAAAAAGCACGGCAGACCTCGTGCCTGTCTAATGTCAAGCAACTCGGACTGGGCATGAGTATGTACGTCCAAGACTACGACGAAGCGTTTATGCCGTCTTACATCGGCGGAACGATTAACCAAGACTTTATGGACTTCGCCCAGCCGTATATCAAGTCATACCAATTAACTACCTGCCCAAACTCGCTAATTACCAACTATCCCGATGGATCTCCGGCAAAAAGTTACAGCATGAATAGCGAGATTAGTTGGCGCGATCCGAACAACACACCGCGTGTGCTGGCGGAGATACCGAACGTGGCTGATACGATCGTTGCTGGAGACGCAACACAAGTAAAAGACGGTGGTAGCTGGTCGGGAATCGGACAATCGTATAAGTACAAGACTTGGACAGAAGCCGATGGCATTACCCCGCTTAACAATTTCTGGGACTCGAACACGGTTTCGCTCGATAACCGCATGACGTTGCCGAGAAACGCCGACTGCGCCAATCCTTACAAAGACGGTTTTCCGTGGATTGATCCGGGCGATGGTTGGGCGAGTGCTTGCGGACCACAAAACTTAGCATTCCGACACCAAGGCGGCACGAACCTTGTGTTCGCCGACGGTCACGCGAAATACCTGCAACAAGGTAAAGTGCGGTTGCAAATGTTCCGCCCGGATATGCAGAAGCGATATTAGTCGGAGACAGTAAAGGCGGTGGCGGCATTTACTGCCGCCACCGCGTGAAGATTAACTATGAGAATCAGTAAAAGAGTAATTCTTGCGTTTTTCGGTATAGCCACCGTTTGTGTTACCGGATGTGAGAAGCACAGCCCCGAAATGGCTCCTCCAACACAAACGCAACTTCAAGAAAACAAAACCCGGTGGGACAATGCACCTGCCGGTAAGGAAGCCGCGTCCAAGGGAATATCATCGCAGGCTACCGGCGAGGCACAAACCCGCGCCGCAAACCCCGGCGCACTGAAATAGTGCAACTCTATTGCACAAACAAACCATCGCCCGCGCAACTAACCCTTGCGCGGGCGTTTGCTTGTCGCTTACAATGATGCCATAACCTTTGTGGCGACGATTGCCTTTCCCGCTTCCCCGCCGCACAATCTAACCCTTGAGGAGTTTGAAACCACCATGCCGCTAAAAGTAGCAATGATCGGAGCCGGTTCCATCGGCTTCACGCGCCGATTAATGGGCGATATTTTAACCGTCCCCGAACTATCCGACACGCACTTCGCGTTCACCGATATTAACCAGCAGAACCTCGACATGATCACGCAACTCGCCCGGCGTGACATCGCCGGGAACGATTCCCCCGCTACCGTGTCCGCCACGCTCGACCGCCGCGAAGCCATCGCAGACGCCGATTACGTGCTTTGCGTCATCCGGCAGGGCGGGCTTGCCGCGTTCGCCACCGACATTGATATTCCGCTCAAATACGGCATTGACCAGTGCGTCGGCGACACGATCTGCGCCGGGGGTATTATGTACGGGCAACGCGGAATCGCGGCGATTCTCGACTTCTGCAAAGACATCCGCGAGGTCGCCAAGCCCGATGCAATGATGCTCAACTACGCCAACCCGATGGCGATGCTGACGCGGGCGGCGAACGAATACGGCGGCGTCCCCACGGTCGGCTTGTGCCACGGTGTGCAAGGGGCGCAACACCAGATCGCCTCGTGCGTTCAGGCATGGGCGCGGCGCGAAAGCATTATTGGTGCGGACGAACAAGTCAAAGCGAAAGATATTGACTTCGTGTTTAGCGGCATCAACCACCAAACGTGGTGCGTCAAGGCAACGTGGCGCGGCTACGACTTAATCCCGATGATGTTAGAACTGTTCCAGAAGCACGATGAGTTCCCCACCACCGAGAAGGTACGCATTGACGTGCTGAAGCGGTTCGGTTACTACTCCACCGAATCGAACGGGCATTTGTCCGAGTACCTGCCGTGGTATCGCAAGCGGCTCGATTCGATCATGAACTGGATTGACCTGTCAACGTGGATCAACGGCGAAACCGGGGGCTACCTGCGCGTTTGCACCGAAGGGCGCAACTGGTTCGAGACCGACTTCCCGAACTGGATGACGCAAGACCCGCCGAAGTTCACTGCCGACAAACGCTCCGAGGAACACGGTTCGTACATCATCGAAGGCTTAGAAACCGGGCGCGTGTATCGCGGGCATTTCAACGTCATCAACAAAGGACACATCCCGAACCTGCCCGACGGTTGCGTGATCGAGATCCCCGGCTACGTGGACAAAAACGGCTTGAATATGCCGGTGGTCGGCGACTTGCCAATGGCGTGTGCGGCGACCTGCAACGTTTCCGTGCGCGTTCAGGAAATGGCGGTCAAGGCAGCAATCACCGGCGACCGGCTTCTGCTGAAGCAAGCCATGCTCCACGACCCGCTCACCGGGGCGGTCTGCGACCCTGAAGAAGTGTGGCAAATGACCGATGAAATGTTAGTCGCGGGCGAAGCGTGGCTCCCGCAGTACGTCGCATCCGGCGCGATTGATGCCGCGAAAGCCGAACTCGCTCACCACGAAGCGAGCGGAACCCGCGTCAAAACGATGGACGGCTTCGAGGGATCCGCCCGTATCCACACGAAGACCGTGGAAGAGATGACCGCCGCGAAAGAGGAAGCCCGCGCCAACGCGCAAGCCGCCGACAAAGGCAAAATGACCGCCAACGCCTAAAGCAAACTTTTATTGGGGCGGACGTTCGACATCCGCCCCAATAAAACAAAACAATTCGCCCCTTCCCCGCGCCCCACCGGTTGTACAATAGGTAGCGTGGAAACCCGAGCCGAACTCCTTTGCCGCGTCTGCGCCACCCCGCGCCAAGCCGGACGCACCCTCTGCCCGCCCTGCCACAACGCGCACCGGGTAACTCTGCGCCAAGCAAACCTGCCCGCCGTCAACACCAAACGACGAAACCGCGAACGCGCCAAACGTGACGAACGCCGCGCCGCGTCCCGGTGCGTCGTCTGCGCCCAATACCTCCCGCCCCAACCCGAAAGCCACACCCGTTGCCCCACATTCCAAGCCGCCGCCAACAACGCCAGCGACAGACACCGCCGCAAGAAACGCGCCGAACAACGCGGCGATAGCGCGGTAGGCGACCGCCCCCTGCACGTCGGGCGACACGTTCACGCGAATGTCGTGCGCGTCCTGTCCATCAAGTTCGACACCGAATCGCACAGCAACATCCGCACCCTCAAGCACCGCGAACGCGAACGCCGCACCGCCGCGGCAAAAGCCGAAGGCATAACCGACCCCGTGGAACTATCGCGCCGCGCCAGCCTGTCGCTACAAACGTCCGCCCTGCTCCGCGAAACCATCGTGCGCTACCACGCCGAACACGACCACCTGCCCCCGCGCATCGAGGCACGCCGGTATCGCGGCAAGTTCTCCCTGAACTTCCACTTCGGCGTGGACGCCCCAACGCTTGCCATCATCGAGCATTACGCGCAGACGCGGGGCGTCAGCATCCCGCGCACCGTGCGCGATTTGGTATCCGCCGCCACGTACCCGCCCGCGATTTCTCGAATTACCGCAA
>JACMIU010000053.1 GCA_014380985.1 Armatimonadota bacterium
ATACCAGCAAACCGATAGCGCGAATCCGGTTCGCAATTTCAACCGATGAAGAAATAACAGACACAGGCAACCTTTCCGTTCAAGGCGTTGGTAGCGCGCTTGTTCTACCCGGCGCGGCGATTTTATCGCTTGCGCCGGAAATACACCCACCATTCCGCCGCCAGCAACAGCAGTAGCGGCGCGGCGAGCCACTGCCACCATTCCTGCGGCGATTGGCGCGGCTTGCTTGCGGTTCCGGCGTCGCCGGAGGCGGTTGTCACCACGACTTGCGGCGGGTTCTGCGGCGCGGTGTTCGATTCGCCCGCCGACAAAAGCGACACGCCGAGCGCGGTTTTCGTGCCGTCTTTCGCTGTCACGGTGTATCGCCCGACGCGGCTCGTGGTCGTCGCGCCGTTCGCGCCTTTGAGCGTGGCTCCCGGCGGAAGGGTCACGGTGTCGCCGGGGCGCAGAACGCGGGTGTCGCCGGTATCGGTTTGCGCCGACAGATACGACACCGCGTTCGTAACAAACACCGGGAACGCGACGCGAAGCGGAAAGTCGCTTTGTTGTGGGCGGAACGCGACATACACGGCGCGGGTTTTGCCGGTTTCGCCCGCGACCATCAAGGGAGCCGAGCGCGACTCAACCAGCACTGATGCCCATGGCGCGGGCTTTACTTTTTGCGCGGCGCGGATGCGAATGCCGGACAGGTTCGCAAAACGCAAAACCGGCGAAGCGCGGTTCCAGTCCAGTACCGGGGGCGCGTCTAACTTGCCGGGCGCGGATACCACCGGTGACGCCGCGCCGGGGGGAACCGCGCCGAAGAACAGATACCGACCGGGCGGCAGGGGAGCGACGGGCGCGGTGTCGGAATCCCAGATCGTAACGTCGTTGTCGGCGACGGCTTTTGCCTGAAACGCCGAGGGCGCGACGCGGGTGACAAGGGCGCGGGGCGTGAGCGACAGGGCGCGTTCCAAAAACGGGTCGTCGGTTCCGGCAACGAGCAGAATCCGCACGGCGCGGCGGGCGGGAAGGGCGGCGAACGCTTCGTTGTCGGCGGGCAAATCGTCCGATGATTCGATGCGGGCGGACAGCAGTTCGGCGTTTTGCGCCGCGCCCGTGATGGCGAACGGAACCACTACCGAGCGCGTTTCGCCCGCCGGAATCACCAGTTCTCGCGCCTCGACCAGCGTGTCTCCGGCGCGCAGCGATAAAGCAATGGTGCGCGGGGCGTCGTGCGCGTTCAGCACGGAAACGAACGCTTGCAAACCGTCGCCGCCGTTCTCCTCGCGCACATCGAACGCTGTGATACCGACGTTCGCGCCGCGCTTGCCGACCGTCACCGTGGAAAACGCGGCGCGACCGAGCGACAGTTCGTCCTGCCGCGCAAATGCGCCGTCGGTAATAAAGATGACGCGGGCATCGGGGCGCGACTGCGCGAGTGACCCGGCGAGAAGCAACGCTTCGCGGGTGGCTCCCGCGCCGTCGCCGGGTTCCACGCTCCCAAGCGCGGCGAGCAGTTTGCCTTCGTCGGCGGTCAGCGGCGACAATATCACCGGTTGCGTTCCGGCGACTACGATGCCGACGCTATCGGTGGCGTCCTTCTTTTCGATAATTTTCTTCGCTTCGGCGACAGCGGACTGCAAGCGTCCCCCCGGCACATCGGCGGCGTTCATCGAAGCCGAGGCATCCACCACCAGCACCACGGTACGTCCGCCGACCGTATTGCCCCACAAAAACGGTCGCGCCAGCGCGAGGCACAGGAGCAAAACGGCTAACAGTTGCAACAGCAGTAGCGGGTCTACTCGCAGTTTTTGAAACGGCGACGCGGTAGAGGTTTCGGAAAGCACCTGCTCCCACAGCATCAGGGACGCCACGCGCTGATCACGCCGCTTTTGCTTGAGCAAATACAGCAGGGTAATCAGCCCGCCGACGGGCAGGAGGTAGAGCAAGGCAAGGGGGGAAAGCATGATGGATGTTTCTTGTTAAAAGCGGCGGTTTCAGATGCCGAGGTGTAGCACGAACCACTCGCCGGTAGCGGCTTTACGCCCAAAATCGGCAAGTAACAGGAGGTCGGCGACCAGTTTATCACGTCCGGTTTTGAACTGATGCCAGTGAAAACGCTCCGATTGCTCACCCTCAACCGAATACATTCCGTGTGTAAGCACCAGCATTTCGGGAGCTTGTGCAAAAATCCGCGCCCATCCCTCGCAAATCTGTGCGAACGCTTCGCCGCCCTCGCGGTCAATCACCGTGGTTCCGTAACTATTCATCCCGTGTCCGCGCTGTAGTTCTAAACTATCAGGGTTGATTGTGGCAACCCACGACCAAGTTTGGCGCAAATAATCGAACATATCCATTGGCAATCGCACCGGTACGTCTTGGCGTCCGTAAAGGTCGCTATGTTCTACGTAGTCGCGCTCCCCTTCACGAAAGCACCAAAAATCGTGGAACGGACCCAATGCGAGCGGAACCGTCTCGGGATCGGTGTCCGTCGGCGCAAGCAGTTGCGAGGTGACAGAGTCGTCGGTCAAATGCGTACCATCTCCGAAAACTGCTCCCGAAAACGTGCCATTGCCACTTCACCCTGAATGATTCGTCCTTCGGCTTCGTCTTGCAAGCTGCGCCCAATCACCTTTAAGTCGGCTTCGTTCGTTTCCCGGTGATAGTCCGGTATATCTTCCAAAGCGGCTTCCGCGACGATAAAAGTCGCCGTAACAAGTCGCACCTGCTCTCGTGAATCAAAGTTGAGTGCGGCGCGGTACGCCGATTCTGGTAGGTCAATTGTTAGTTTTGGCATCGTGTTGTCCCATCAAACCGGTTGCTCAAACTGAGACTGCGCTCCGGCGACCGCGCCGAACTCGGTTTTCGCCGACACGTGGAGCGGGACGCGGCGCAGAACGCGCTCGTCCTTGCGAATCTCAACGTGATACGTGCCGAACGATTCTAGCGTTTGCTCGAACAACACCAAGTCCAACTGCGCCGAATCACGGGGGAACTCAGCGTGCGTCGGAACCGTGAAGCGTATCTTCGTGGATTCGCTCGCGGGCTTACCGGCGGGCGTCACAAGAACAAACTCCACCGTATGCGCTACGCCCTTGTC
>JACMIU010000525.1 GCA_014380985.1 Armatimonadota bacterium
CGTCCGCCGCCGCCATAGCCACCGCCGCCACCCCCACCGTAGGGGCTTCGACCGCCGCCACCGCCACCGCCGTAGCGTCCGCCGCCACCGCCGCTACGCTCTTCGCGGGGCTTTGCTTCGTTCACGGTCAGGGTGCGCCCGCTGAACGAATAATCGTTGAACTGCGCGATTGCCGCCTTGCCTTCGTCGGCGTTAGTCATTTCGACAAACCCGAACCCCCGCGATTGACCGCTGAACTTGTCTTCAATCACTGCCGCGTCGCTCACCGTGCCTGCTTGCTCAAACAGTTCGCGCAGTTGCGCGGACGTGGTGGAGTATGGTAGTCCACCCACATAGATACGCATCATATTCCCGTTCTCCCAAACCCTCGTTGTTTGTTTCGTGCCGTCCGCCAAAACGCTCGCGGGAGACTTACCTTCGCCTGCCGGACGATTCCGGTCAGGGACGCGGCTACCATTTGGCAAACCCGCCGCACTCCATGAATACCTGTCCACCTTAATCGCTGGAAACTTTTCGGGCAGGGGGAGGGCAAACCCCTGCCGCCTCGCACACAAACAGTATACCCCCTACGCTTCGTTTTGCTACATTCGCGCCGGAAAAAAGGTACACTCCCCTTTCATGTCCGACTTTTCCCACCTTGACGAAACCGGCGCGGCGCGAATGGTAGATGTCCGTGAGAAACCGGAAACCGTTCGCACCGCCCGCGCCGAAGCCACGGTTTCCATGAACGCCGAAACGCGCCGCCTTATCGCCGAAGAAGCGTTGCCGAAGGGCGACGTTTTCACCGTGGCGCGGGTCGCGGGCATACTCGCGGCGAAGCGCACCGGCGAACTGATTCCGATGTGCCATCCCCTGCCGCTATCGGGCGTGAGCGTTGATTTGACGCTGACGGAAACCGGGGTGCAAATTACCGCGTCGGCGTCGTGCGTCGGTCGAACCGGGGTCGAGATGGAAGCACTGACGGCGGCGACAATTGCCGCGCTCACGGTGTACGATATGTGCAAGTCCGCCGACAAGGGCATGGTTATCGGCGCGGTACGGTTACTCGAAAAAACGGGCGGCAAATCGGGGGATTACCATGCTGACGTATGACGAAGCGTTGGCGCGGGTTCTGTCGTTCGCGGAGCCGCTTCCTACTGAATCGGTATCGCTCATGCTGGCGCACGGCCGCGCCCTTGCCGCCGATATTGTCGCCGCTGAAAACCTGCCGCCATTCGACAATTCGGCGGTAGACGGCTACGCGGTGCGCTACGAAGATACGCTCTCCGCGAACGACGGAAGCAATGTAACTCTGTCGGTTCGGGGCGGATTCATACAACTTGCGGGCGAACCACCCGGCGCACCGATAACACCCGGTAGCCGTGCCGCCGTATCCGTAATGACGGGCGGCACGATTCCCCCCGGCGCGGACGCTATTGTAATGATTGAGGATACCGTTCGTGGTGACTTTGACTACCTATACCTGAAAACGCCTGCTTCGCCACGTTTTATTCGCCGCGCCGGGTCGGACGTGGCGGCGGGGCAAACCGTGCTTCGTGCAGGCGATACGGTGAATGCGGGCGCGGTCGGACTGCTTGCGTCGCTCGGCATGACGAAGGTTTCGTGCCACGCTTTGCCCTGTGTAGGCATTTTATCCACGGGAAACGAACTCGTGCCGATGGAAACGCGCCGCTTGCCTCCAGCAAAAATCCGCGACTCGAACCGTCATGCTCTCGCGGTGGCAACGGAATCGGCGAGCGGCATTATTGAAGCGTCGCTATACGCGCCCGACGACCGGGACGCGATCCGGAACGCTCTGCTTTCCCTTTCCGGGTGCGACGTTATCGTTTCGTCGGGCGGGGTGTCGGTCGGGTCGGCGGACTTCGTGAAGGAAATTGTGGAGGAAATCGGAACGCTTGACTTTTGGCGCATCGCCATCAAGCCGGGCAAACCGCTTGCGTTCGGACGAATCGGGAACGCGCTGTTTTTCGGGCTACCGGGGAACCCGGCATCGTCGC